>QHMY01000283.1 GCA_003218305.1 Verrucomicrobiota bacterium | reverse complement strand
CTTTCCGCCGCACAAGAAAGCATCATTCCCCTGATAAGCCAACGCACCCGCGCTCGAACCCGGCCATTTCCCGGATCGCCTCGCACGGATCCCGCCTCTTATCTGTTACGTCGATCTGCGGCTCCTCTAACCACGGATCAGAAGGTCTAACGTTTGAATCTTCACGGGGGCGCCACTCGCGCCCCTATTTTGTGCGTAGAATTTTCTGAACGTCGGAGGTGGTGCCGTCTTTGTACGTCACCTGCACATTCGCAAACTGCGAATCGGCCGGAACGGCGAGATACGGCAATTCATCCCCAACTTCATACATCTTGTCGCTCGGCTTAAACTTGAATGTCCGGTCTAGCGTTTCGTTGTTCAGCGACCAGCGGATCTCTTTGATGATCGGCCGGTACGAGAGCAACCCGCTGAAATAGAGCAACACCTTCCCATCGTAATCGCGAAACATCAGCCACGACCCTTTGGTCATGTTCAGCATCATCTTGCCCTGTGCGAGCTGTTCATCGCCCGTGGAAAACTTCAGCGTGTAGGGACCGTTGGTCTTCTCGTTCTTGTCGACATACTTCACCTCAACCGTGTGTTCGCCGGCCGCGAGGTTTGGCAGCGGCACGTTGGTGTTGATCATCGGCAAACCCGTCTGCGGATTCTTATAAGGGAGCTGACCGGTGGATTGGAAATCGCCTTTCCCATCGAGCTTATAGAAAAGCTCTTTCGCTTTGAAATCCGTGAGCGAAAAGATAATCGACCATCCGCCACCACTCAGTTGAGCGGTCAGCGTCACCGGGTTTTCGAGGACTTTTTCCGGCGTGCTGATGAGCTTCGCCCAGCGGGCCTCCCCGGCGTCGATCCACTTTTGCGCTTCCTTCTTATCGAGGAAATACTTCTCGAATTTCCCAGCCGCGTGCGCCGCGCGGAACTTTTCGAGCCACTCCTTCTCCGAGCGCTGATCGGCGAGAGTTTGGTCACCACGGCGGGCCTCGGAAAATTCCTGGCTGATGAGCCAGGCGAGCGGGCCGAAGTCGGGATTGGCGGCGGCGAGCGTTTGGAGTTTCGTCACGCGCGCCTCCCCGTCTTCGAGCAGAGCAAGCGCGGTCTGGTAGGAAACGGTTTGGGGCCGGAGCTTGTCGCCGAAATAGTGCATGGCTTCGACGGCGCCAGCCTTGCCTTCGGCCGACTTCAGCATGGTGGAATAACTCAACCACGGATCCAGGGCTTCGAGATTCGAGCCGAGATATTCGGTGTATTCCTTCCGCGCGGCGGAGAAATTGCCGCCGAGCTCGTGGATCCTCGCATTGTGATAGTGCTCTTCCGGCGTTTTCGCGTTGCTGATTAGCCCGCCGGAGGTGGAGAGCGATTCGAAGCGCTGGGCGATTTTATCGAGCGATACCTTTGTCTCACCCTGGCCGCGGACCAACCACATCACCATCAGCGCGACAAACACCAACAAAGCCGCGATCCCCCAGGCCCATCGCTTAGCACCCTTGCGGAGCTGAGTGAGGTCGTCGCGGAGTTTGAGAACACCCGCTTCAAGCGCCTCTCGGGTCGCCAGCGGATGAAAGAGATGAGTGTCCACCTTCAGAACACCTCGATAAGCCGCTTGCAACTGACGCAGTTCATCAGGCTCCGGTTCGTGCGGATCGATCGGAAAACTCTCGTCCATGAAGAGATACCAGACCTTTTTTCCCTTCTTCCGGGCGTAGAGCGCTTCGTATTGCGTGTAACTGACGCGGCCAAACTCTTCGTCAGGAGCCGGAGGTTCGGCCCCGTAGCATTGGCCAATGAGCTGGACGACCCCTTTGCATTGATCGATCTGCTGACGCAGCATCTGGCGCAGATCGCCCCCTTCGGTTCCAAAGATGTCCTGCCAGACAGGCTCGTACCCCAGGAAAGTGAGGGTGTTGGCCACGAGCTGTCGGGCACTGCGCAGCTCTTTGCTGACCGAGGAAATGAAAATCGTGGGACGTGGTGACATCGTGTTGAGAGCTAGCAGTTTGCCTGTGGCCTTTGCAAGCCTCGAACAATCAGAGCCGCTCCCTCCAAAGACGGCCAGCCAGCCCAATCTTGCGCCGGTCCTCCGGCTGCGGCGGACACCGTAAAACATTGACGTTCGAGAGGTGGAACTTCATCTTCCCCTCTCGCCATGCCGCACCAGGCCACCTCCAGTCATGAGCAAGATCTGAACTTTGCGCAGAGCATTGTGAACGCGAATAGCGCGGCCGCGGGAGAATTGCGCCGCCGATATCACGGCCGCCTTGTTGGCGTTCTCTGCTCCAGAGGGGCGAGTGCCACGGAAGCGGAAGATCTGGTCGCCGATCTCTGGTCGGACTGCTTTGCCGCCCCGGCCAATCGCCCGACGCTCCTCAGCAAATATCAGGGCCGATGCGCTCTCGAATCGTGGCTTTTGACCGTGGCCACGCACCGCCTGATCGACCTGAAACGCCGGCAAAGTTTCCGGGTCGAGGTCCCCCCTTCCGATCGTTCCTCCGAGGATTTCTTTGAGCGACAGCCGCAGATGGAATCAGTTCCACGAGAAGAATCCCTGCTCAAATTACTCCGGGCGGCAATTCAGAACGCCTTCGCCAAGAGAGACTCGGAATCTGTCCTGATGTTGAAACTGGTCCATCTTCATCAACTGACCCAGCGAGAAATTGCCCGGATGTGGGGCTGGCATGAATCAAAAGTCAGCCGGGCGCTCGAAGTCGCGCGCGAGAGTATTGCGCGTGACATCATGATGGAGCTGAAGCGCGCCGATCCGTGGCTTGAACTCCGCTGGGAGGATTTCCTCGAGCTGTGTGCAGGTTCATCCGACGGGCTCTTCTGAGTAACAATTAATTCGCAAAATCCGCCAATCCATGAGTCTAAGACAAGAGGTCGAAGCAATGAGGTGGCTGTGGTCGAATGCCGCGACGCGCCCGTTCTTTCGTTCCAATGCGAAATGAAAACGTAAATTTCCGACCTTACCGTATGCCGCTTCCTTTTTTCCATCGCGCTTGTGAATGACGATTTCCAAATTCTGTTCGAGCTTCTGGAGGGTCCGCCCCAGGAAGTCACCGGGCGTATCGCGGCCAATCTCCCGGCGGAGCTTCGCGACCAGCTCGTCAGGTTTGCCTCCGGGAAGTGTTCCGAGGAGGAACGCGATCAGGTGAAAAAGTTGTTGCGAGAGCAGCCCGATTTGGCTTCGGTGCTTGCCACCGAAGTGCGTGCGCTCCGGCCAGCCAAAGAATGAACACCACTTCCCGCGCTAACTTTCTTCCGGAGCAGCGCTTTCTGCCTCTGCGCCCGGTCCTGCAGGAGTATCTCACCAAAATCGGCGCCGCGATTTCGCCGGCAAATTTTCTGAGCATCTGCGACGAAATGCTTCTGAAGGTTCTCCGGGAAACCTTCGAGCGAATTGCCGCGGACGAAGGCAGCATCTGGTTGATTGATGAGGAGAAGAAACATTTGGTGGCCACCTACAATAGCGGCCCGAATTCCGACAAAGTTGTCGGTTTCAAGAACCCGTTAAGCGAAGGTATCATCAGCCTGGTCGTGGCCAGCGAGCACGCCTTCATCGAAAATCAGGTCTACAAAAACAAGAGCCACAGCGCCGCGCTCAACAAAAAGCTCGGAAGAACGACTTACGCCATGATCGCGGTGCCGTTCTACTTTCTTAATCAGGTGCGGGGAGTGATCTCCTGTGTCCAACTTCTTGATGTGCTGGTCCAGGAGGGACAGGCGGCCCCGGTTGGAGCCACACCGCCGGGGTTTAGTCCGCAGGATTTGAACGCCGTCCAGACAACTGCGGCCGTCGTTAGAGACTTAATTGATTATCGACTGCTCGGCACTGCCATCGGATGGAACCGGCTCTAAGCTCCGATTCCGGTCCTTTCAGATTGGAAGAGGCCCGCCAGGCCTTGGCCAATGGCACGGGCAAGGGCGTCCGAATTGCCGTGATCGACTCCGGCATCGAAGTCGATCATCCCGATTTAGCCGGGATTAGTCTGTTGCATGATCTCCACGTCGTCGATGCCGGGGTGCAGATTGAAGTGAAACCCGGAGACGGCACCGACATTTATGGCCACGGCACCGCGGTAGCGGGAGTGATTCGGCGTCTGGCCCCTGACGCAGAAATCGGCAGCTTCCGGGTCCTCGGCGAAAATCTCGGGTCGCGCACCGTCATCATTCGGGAAGGAGTCCGCCAGGCGATTGATAAGGGCTACCATGTTCTGAATTGCAGCTTCGGCTGCGGGTTATCGGAACATATCTTCCAATACAAAGAGTGGATTGATGAAGCGTATCTCAAAGGCATCCACGTCGTGGCCGCCTGCAACAACTACGACTTCACCACTCCGGAGTGGCCCGGGTACTTCCCAAGTGTGGTTACCGTCAACATGGCGCGCTCGGACGACGACCACAGCTTTTACTACAAGCCGGGCCATCTCGTTGAATTCGCCGCTCGAGGTGTCGATGTGAAGCTGCCTTGGAATCACCATTCCAATAAGGAGGTCACCGGAAGCAGCTTTGCCGCGCCTATTATCAGTAGTTTGCTGGCCAGGTTGATCTCTGGAATGCCAGGTCTCCTTCCTCTGGAAGCGAAATCGATTCTCCATCGCCTCGCCAAACCCTGGCGCGCTGAGGTCACGGCTCCGAATGTCGCCGACGCCCCCCAATCCGAGAGCCCAGCTCCGGTGGCGCGCGCAGGTCGTCCGCCCCCCGACAGCCCGGCGCCGACCCCGCGTGTTGGACGCCCGCCACCTGCTGACAATGGTTGAAACGCCTGCAACATCCAAGCTTCTGCCTGTGTCGATCGTGGCCGGGCCGGATGCGCGCACGCTCGTGCAGGTCGTTCTTTCTCGTAGGGAGAAATGCCGGTTCGGCTTGCTCGCAAGTGGGAACGCCGATGCTTCAGATTTTCCAGCAAACCATGATCAGCTCTTGGTCGAGCATCTGGCAGCAGCGAGCGGCGGCGGTTACGATCCGGGACAAATCAAAGCGCAGATCTCGGCGTTTGCCGAAAAGGGTCTCGTCGATCACCTCATCATTGAGTGCGATTCCAAGACACACCCGATCGCCCTTGCCTCGCTCTTTCTCCCGGATGGCGCTGCCGGCCGGGAATTCGCGACGGTCGCGCGCCTTAGTTCCATCCTGTTGGCCATTGAGGCAAAGGCGCTTCTCAACTCAATCGTTAAAGGCAACGACGAGCCCAATGTGACTTCGTCCTGCATTCTCGCGGATCAAATCGAATGCGCCGATACCGTCGTGTTGAACGGCAATCCAGCCGAGAGCGATTTCAAGGCGGCCCGGGCCGTGGTTTCAGCGCTTACCCCTTCCACCCGCATTATGCCGCGGTCCCTCGAGACGACTTTGCCAAGCCCGCTAGACGGCGAAAGGTCGTTTGATTTCGAGGCCGCATTTGCCGGCGCTGGTTGGCGGACACTGATGGAAACAGAGCCAGGCGTGCGGAATGGCGACGAAGGCGTGACGATGTTTGTTTATCGGGCGCGTCGTCCTTTCCACCCGGAAAAGTTCTGGAACCTGATCCAGGAGCCTTTCGCCGGCGTTTTCCGCGCCAAAGGTTTTTTCTGGCTCGCTTCGCGAATGGACATGGTCGGAGGACTCAATATCGCTGGCGCGGAGTGTCACTACTCGCCGGCCGGACAATGGTGGGCCGCTATTAATTCCGACGATGCCGAGATCCCCGATCGCTTGAAGAACGAGTGGGCGCAACCTTTTGGCGATCGGCGCCAGGCGATCTCTTTCATGGGAATCGATTTGAATGCCCCCGAGCTGAGCGCGCGATTGGACGCGTGCCTGTTGAGCGAATCCGAAATGAAAGCAGGCGAACCGAGTTGGGCAATGCTGCCTGATCCGTTCCCGGCGTGGTCGGCCAGGACGCACGACCATGAGTGCGACGACCACGATTGCTGTCATCATTAGCAGCAACCCGGCTGGATCGACGGGCGGCTCCTGAATCGCAGAAATAACTGGTCAGCGCATAGGCAATCGCTTATGGGCAGACGAAGAAAAGCTGTGTCTGACCTGCCAAAAGCGAAGAACACGCCCAGCACCGCCGTGGCGCTGCATGAGCTCTGGGAACGCCGGACCGACTGGATGGCCGATCTTACGGCGGTCCATGATTTCGTCCGGCGCGCCCTTTCCGCCGGCGAGTTTTTGATCGCCCACGACGCCGCGCGCGCGGCCATTGCCGAACTTCATCCCGACGATGATTGGCTTAAGCAGCGAATGGCCCTCGCGCTCGCCCAGATGGGCTCGCCCCGGCGCGCCCAGGAAATTCTGCTAAAGCTGGCCGCGGAAAAGCCACCTCACCGGGAGACCTTGAGCATTCTCGGCCGGACTTACAAGGATCAGTGGTGCACGAGTCCCTCCAACGATCACTCTTTGCAGCAGTCCTTCGATTACTACAACCGCGCCTTCGAAATCCAGCCGCCCGATTTCTACCCCGGAATAAATGCGGCGACGGTAGCTTTCCTCCTCAAGGAAACCGAAAAAGCGCACAACCTGGCAAAGAGGGTCCTGGACATCTGCCAGGCCCAACCGGACGACTACTGGAAGAACGCGACCATCGCCGAGACGTTGGTCATTCTGGGAGACTTGGATGGAGCGAAGCAGGCCTATCGGGCCGCGGTGGGCGCAGCCAGCGGCAACCTGCATGCCCTTTCTTCCACCCGAAAGCAGGCCCGGGTCTTATCCCGTCATTTGCATGGCCGGGCGGACTTCTTCGATGAGTGCTTCCCCATTCCCAAGCTCGTTATTTTCTCTGGCCACATGATCGATGCGCCGGACCGGCGGATCCCGCGATTCCCTTCGGAAAAGGAGGACGCCATCCGGCAGCTCCTGGAGACCCAGCTCGACGCCATGAATGCCGGGATCGGATTTGCCAGCGCTGCCTGTGGTTCCGACATTTTGTTCCTGGAGGCCATGCTCGCACGAGGGGGTGCCATCCATGTTGTCCTGCCGTGGCCGGCCGATGAGTTTGTCAAAACCAGCGTCGACCTCGACGGCAAGGGGACTTGGAACAAGCGATTCGAGGCGGTTCTGGCCCGGGCCGCGTCCGTTCGAATCCTTGGGCAACTCTACATGCCCGGCAGCGTGACTGGCTTCGAGTACTGCAATCTCGCCGTGAATGGATTGGCCCGAGTTTTTGCCCGCTCGCTTGATCTTGAGATTACACCCCTGGCCATCTGGGATGGCCAGGTCGGTGCTCCCGGCGGCACGGGCTCCTTCGTCCGTTACTGGCGCAGCCACCGGATTCCCGTAAAGATCGTGCCCATCTCCGCCCAACCTCCTACGATGCCGATCGACCGTCAGACTTCCGAGACGGACGATACCGATCCGGGCGACGAATTCGAGATCTGGGTGCGCGCTTCCGGCCGGCAGGAAATCAAGGCCATCATGTTCGCCGATGTGGTTGGTTACAGTAAACTCCCGGAAACGGTGATCCCGAAGTATGTGGCGCAATTTAACCAGCGCGTTTCGAAGCTCATAGCCGAAAGCTCCTCCTCCCCGGTCAATGTCAACACCTGGGGCGACGGTCTGTTTTTTGTTTTCAGCGGAGTCGAGGACGCCGGCCGCTTCGGGCTCGATCTCCGCGACCTGGTCACAAAGACCAACTGGATTGATGTCGGGTTACCCCACAATTTATCAATCCGGATTGCGGTCCATGCCGGGCCCGTTTACGTAAATTTCGATCCGATCGTTCGTCAGATGACGTTTACGGGCGCTCACGTTAGCCGCGCCGCGCGGATCGAGCCGATCACGCACGAAGGCGAAGTATTCGCGAGCGAGGAGTTCGCCGCCCTCGCCGCCGCCGACCAATCAAAAGGCTTTACCTGCGACCTGGTCGGAACGACCGCGCTGGCTAAGAGCTACGGTTTGTCCCGGATTTACAGCCTCGAACGCGCAGCCCGCGACGATTGAGCTCCGGCGCGATTCCTCCAGCGTGCCGGAATGTTTTCCGCCACAATCCTGGAAATAGCCTTGCCCGCTCGCGCTCGCTGCGGTTTTCGCTCAGGCGATAAGTCTTACCGCAGCGAATAGATTACGGAACATTCACCGCATCTCCGTATTTTTGCTTTGCTTCATCCGCTGACAGGCATCGTAATCGAGGAGGACCGCCTCCATGTTGTTCACTCTGGAGATACGTTCGCTCCCAATAACGATTGTCATTTGGATCTTGGAATAGCGTCTCCCAAGCGCCCCATTTTGGCTTATTGCGACCTGCTTGAGATGAGTCTTGATCAAATGTTCAACTCGCTCACAAGTCGCATCGCCGCGAACCCTACGGCCTTCGACAATCCATCCGCCGACTAATTCTGTGTCGTTCGGTTGCAACTCCATGTACCAACGACGGAGATTATCGCTTCGGGAGGAATCGGGCCGTTTGGGATCAAAAACTCTTCGCTTCCCCAAGCGTTCGGCATACTTGAGCGGAAATTTGGCCGTGCCGTGTCATTGGACGACAACCGATTCTCCACAGCTTTCTAGAAAGATTCGGATCGTCTCGGCAATTTCTCCACGCTTAGTGTCCGAAATCTCCTCCTGTTGATAAGGAGGCAGCCACTGTCGAATCGTGGAGGAATAGATTAACCGGGACGGCGTTCCCCGCAGCATTTCAATCTGTAGAATCACAGCGTGATCGCCTTCGCAGTACCTGTACTCGTCCCGACCCAGGCGAGTTAGCTTGCGATTGTCATCGATCTGGCTCTTCCGGCCCCCGATTGAAGCAACAACTTTTTGGACCCAACCCATTTGAGCTTACCTAAACGTCAACGTGGCACTTCCAAACCACTCGAGAATTGGCCTTTCTACTGTATGCCAAATCCCAGCACTTCTTACCGGGCTGCGCAAGAATACCTGAACTGCGCCTTTCGCATTGGCGGCAAATATTCCTGACGCCCCTCTCCAAACTGAGTCCGGAATCCTTACAATATTCATATCAATCGCAGCTAAAGTGCGGCCCCCAAGAGTATCAGCAAGAATTAATCCACCTCCTTTGCCGACCTGTGCTGCTCGCAACGCGCCTTCTCCAGAGTAGAACACGCTTCGAGCACCGCCATTTAGGGAACCCGTGCCTCCTAAAGTAAAGCTATACGTGAGACCAGACCACCACCCGGTCTTATACGAACCGGAGCACTTGTCGACAACGCCGTCGACACCCAACCCTTCGCGCGCCAGTCTGGTTAGATCAAAAGAAAGTCCATCTCCAAATCCCGCCGCGAAATTGGAAATCGACTCCAA
>QHMY01000282.1 GCA_003218305.1 Verrucomicrobiota bacterium | reverse complement strand
TGGCTGTCGCTGTAGCCGTCGGGCTGGGTGAAGGCGTGGGAGTGGGCGCGGCGGTGGCGGTGGCGGTGGGCGTTGCAGTCGCGGTCGCCGTTGCGGTGGCTGTCGCTGTGGCCGTTGGTGTCGCTGTCGCTGTAGCCGTCGGACTCGGCGAAGGCGTCGGAGTGGGTGTTGGAGTCGCCGTTGGGGTTGGGGTCGGCGTGGGGGCCACGCCTTCGTCGGCGCCGATGTCAGGCATCGCATCGCGCGGCGCACCGTCGATGTCGGTGGTAATGCCGACGTTGACGCCGGCATTGATGGCCGGGCTGCCGGTTTGAATATGCAGATCGGCCGGCGCCGGCACGGTGAAGAACAACGGGTTGAGCGCGATCGAATTCAGATCCTGGCCCGTGGCCGTCTGCCAATCGTTTAGCGTGACCTTGGCGCTGAGGCCAAGGAGCCCGACATTTTGAGCGAAATAATCGTTGTAATTGATGTTGGAGAAAACCGAAGCCGGCCGCTTGCAGATGACCGCATAGCGGGTGCCGAGCGTCTGGGTACTGGCGAGAATATTATCGCGCAGATCAATCGCGCCCGCGGTGCTTACAGCTGTGGTCACGAGGAACGCGGCAGTGACGCCCGTGGCGGCGTTCGCTCCCTGGTTTGAATTCAGAAGGATCGAATTGTGGTAGATCGCGTAACCGCTACCCAGCGCCACAACGATGCCGTAACCATTGTCCTGCTCACCGTCGCTGCTAAAGCCCTGCGAGGCGATGTCGGAAATAAAGTTGTTGGCAATGGTCAGGTTTGCCGCCCCGGAATTGACGGTGAGGTAGATGCCATTACTCCCCCATCCGTCAGGATTGTTCTGCCGAATGTCGCTGATCCTGTTGCGCGTGATCGTGCCGCCATCAATGAGCTGGTCGATATGGATGCCACTCATGAGTGAAGTGGAGCCCGCCGTAGAACTGATACCGGCAATGGTGTTGTTGCTGATGATAAAGTTCTGCGCGTTCGCCACCTGCATGCCGCGGAAAATCAGTTTGTCCGCGGCCACGGACGAACATCGGGTATTGCCCCTGTTCCACGCAGGAACGCTCCGCTCTGCGTTCGAAAGATCTGGTTGTTTTGGATATTGTTATTCGAGTTGGGGGTCTGGGCGTCGCTGGTGAAGATCGCGCCGCCCGACACAATCCCGGCCAGCGAGACTACGCCAGGGGCGCCTGAGATGTTGCAATTCTTGATCGTATTGTTGGTCGCCCCATTGGAGGCGTCGACACTCGCAATCCAGACCGATGCCCCGCTGAAACTGCTTGTGGTAATCGTCAGGCTGCGGTCGGCCCCGCCGGAAGTGGATCCGTCGATGATAACATTGTCCGCGCCGTTGAGCTTGATCACGCCGCCAGCCGACACATTACCCGTAACCGTGCGGGTGCCGCCGCCGGGCTTGATGGTGAGCGACACCCAGGGCAGGAGCGATGGCTGATTCAATACCGCCGGCGTCGTGCCTTCGTCGGTATCGCAATTAATGGTGACGGTAATGACGCTGCCGGCCTGGACTCCATTCGCGTTAAGCGAGTCGAAGGCGTCTTTCAACGTGACGTAGGAACCATCCGCGCCGGTCGAACCCGCGACGATGACACATGCAGGAGTCGGGGTCGGTGTTGGCGACGGAGTTAGAGTAGGCGTGGGCGTTGGTGCAATGGTGGCGGTGGGCGTTGCGGTCGCGGTGGCGGTAGCTGTTGGGGTGGCGGTAGCTGTCGCTGTAGCCGTCGGACTCGGCGTGGGAGTTGGGGTCGGTGTCTGGGTTGGAGTTGGAGACGGCGTCGGAGTCGGTGTCGGACACCCGGTGGTGGTGAACGTCAGGCTCCATCCGCCATCGATTGCTCCGAAATCGCCAGCGACGGCATCGATCGCGTAGAGGCGCCAGTCGCCGTCTGCGTTTGTCCCTCCGTAAACCGAAGCGAAGGTGGCCGTACCCCCCGCGACGGGTCCCGGGTTGGCGTAGATAAAGCCCGGACCCGGGAAAGGAAAGCGGTGGTTGGCGTAGGCCGTGGGTTTGTAAGTTCCGGGTAAGAAGATGCTTCCGTTAGGCAACGGAGTGGCTCCTGTGTCACTGAGGGTGTAGGTGACAGGAACAATCTGGAGCCCGCCAGCATCGTCCTGACCGTCCTGGATATCGAAGGCCGCGCCGGTGGGTCCGACCAACACCATGGCGATATCACTCGAGAACGTGTGGTGAAAATCGTGGATCGTTACCTGAACGCTGCCTGGTAGCGCGGATATGATGCCGACGCCTGAAATAGTAATTATCGAAGGATAGGGAG
>QHMY01000281.1 GCA_003218305.1 Verrucomicrobiota bacterium | reverse complement strand
TTGGGGTCGAAGTCGCGGTCGCCGTTGGCGTGGCCGTCGCTGTCGCCGTAGCCGTCGGGCTAGGCGTTGGCGTCGGCGTGGGCACAACGGTGGCGGTAGGTGTCGCGGTCGCAGTCGCCGTTGGAGTCGACGTTGCAGTCGCCGTTGGCGTGGCCGTGGCTGTCGCTGTAGCCGTCGGGCTAGGCGTTGGCGTCGGCGTGGGCACAATCGTGGCGGTGGGTGTTGCGGTGGCAGTCGCCGTCGGTGTCGACGTTGCAGTGGCCGTTGGCGTCGCCGTGGCTGTCGCGGTAGCCGTTGGGCTAGGCGTTGGGGTCGGCGTAGGCACAATGGTGGCGGTGGGCGTTGCAGTCGCGGTCGCCGTCGCGGTCGGCGTCGGCGTCGGTGTCGGTGTCGGCGTTACCTCGGCATCGTCGTTGGTGATCGTGCCGGTGCCGTCGGCATTGCCAATCTCCGCGTTTATTGGATTTAGGAGATGGACCGTGAACCTCTCGTTCAACTCGGGGGCGGTATCGCCGTTCACCAACACCGTAACGGTCATGGTCGTGTCGGTTGGGGCAAAGTCCAGCGTGCCGGCATTGCTGTCGTAATCGAGATCGGCCGACATGGCCGTGCCATCCTGGGTTTCGAAATCCACACTGGAATCGAGCGTGGTGCTGCCGCTCTTCGTAACCGTGAAAACATAGTCGGTCGTGCCGGCATCGCCCTCGATGTGCTGAACATCGTTGATCGTGAACACCGGCCCGGCGTCATCATTTGCGATCGTGCCGGTGGCGGTATCGGGGAGGTTGACGTTGTAACCCGCGCCGGCAGCTACCGCGAGGACCACGGTCTCGTTGAGCTCATTGTCTCCGTCAGCGGTAGGATTAATGGTTACGGCCGCAGTCGAACTGCCGGCCGCGAAAGTGACCGTACCGCTCGTAGAGGTGAAAGTGACGGCGCCCGTTTGCGTGTAATCCGTGTTAAAGGTGGCCGTGCCGCCTACTGAGAAATTAACGGTTAAAGCTCCGGTGGTCACCCCGACCCGGGTAAAGGTGTAAACCAGGTTCGTGGCACCGTCTTCGGCGACTGATGTTGGCGAAACCGCCACCGTAACATCGGTGTCGTTATTCGTGATGGTCAGGACCGCGGACGACGGCGTGCCGAGAAGCGAGCCGCCCGTCGGGTTGCTCAGGGTAATGTTAACCGTGTCGTTCCCTTCCGGGACGGCGTCGTTGCAAATGGTGATGTTGAAGGTTTTCGACGTCTCGCCTGCGGCGAAGTTCAAAGTTCCCGAAGTGAACACATAATCGATGCCTGGGGCGCAGGAGGCTCCGCCCACCGCCGTCCCATTGGTGACATTGTAATCAACTGTCGACGCATTTGTCGTGCCGGCGGTACGCGTGACGGTAGCGGTGAATACCCCTCCGGCGACGTTCTCGGCGATGCTATAGCTGGCCGAGGACAACTGCATTGTACTGATCTCGTCCGCGCCGATGTCCGGCGGGCTGGTTCTCGTTTCGTTGTCGAAATCAACGATTACGCCGGTAATCAGCAGACCGGCATTGTTAACCGGAGACGAACCGGAGGCGATGTGCAGGTTGACCGTTGACGCCGTTCCCGTCGGCGCGATGAGCAACGGATCGGCCGCGATGCTATTCGCGTCCTTGCCGGTAGCGGTCTTCCAATCTGCCAGGGTCGCTCTGAGAACGTTGTTAAACACACCGGTCGCTCCGCCAGTTCCAGTAAAGAAAAGGTCATTGTAGTTGCTCGTGAGGCCGGCCGGATTTGCAGCCGTCCCTCCAACACGGATGGCCACATGGGCGGTACCACCGGCGGCGTTGCTGCGCGCATTCCAAAAGATATTGTCGGAAAAGTTTCGCGTTGCCGTCACCACGTCACTGTAGAAGCAATAGGAGCTCGCGAGCGCGGGCGGCGCCGGGGTGGTGAGGACGCCACTGCCGCCGATGTAAATCGTGTTGTGATAAAAGCTGTTGACGGAGCCGGTTGGGTCTCTGATTCCCACCATGAGTGTTGGAAGCGTGATGGAGGTTCCCGCGGCATTGTAGCCAAGCCGGATCATGTTGTTTTTGTAAGTGGCAGTCCCGGTTGCACCGGCGTTGATTCCCCAAATCTGACTGCCCGTTGCCGTCGTGGTCAGCGACAACGAATGAATAAAGTTCCGCTGGATGATGTTAGCCGTGGCTGGCAAGCCTAACGACATCCCGTAAACCGAATTGCCGACAGCGCCGGAAGCGTTGCTGAGCGAGTGAATCCTGTTGTCCGAGAACGTATTCACTCCCGTGCTACCGGAGGTGACAATACCGGCCGATATAAGCCCGGTATTCGTGGAAGCGCCGGTCATATTTCGGATCGTGTTGCCCGAGGCGGTGATGTTGGACAGAAAGGTCTCGATGCCATACATCGAATAAGTCCCGACAATATTATCGGTGATCGATCCGGCAGCAGTGCCGCCGATGACGTTATTGTTTATCGTTTTAGCAATGCCTTTGGCCGCATCGATCACAATGCCGCGGAATCCCACTCTCGTTCCGGTTCCCCCATTGTTAATTGTGATGGAACCGATTGAGTTATTTGAGATTGCGCTGGCCTGAGCGCTGAAATCCAGGATTCCGATGATGGGAACAGTGCCTCCCGTCGTCGAGCTCGCATTGACGACGATGGTGGATGTCCCATCGAGGCTGCCGATAATGTTTCCGGTCGTTGTTCCGATGTTGGCCGGCGCATCGTTGGCGGGGATCCCGCACTGGATACCGATGAATCCGCTGCTCTCTTCGTTATTATTCTTTCGAGCGGTAGTTAGATTGATGCCCGAAATGATGTTGCCCTGGATGCTGCTGAGCTGGGTCTTACTTGCCTCCTCGAGGACAATTCCGCGGAATTCGTTTTCGGCGCCGCTGATTGTGGTGGTGCCAGACCCATTGGCCGCGCCAAAGCCGATTACGTTCCCGGTGATGGTGATCGAACCCAGAATTCCGT
>QHMY01000046.1 GCA_003218305.1 Verrucomicrobiota bacterium | reverse complement strand
CGGGGAAATCGTTGCTTGCGCTCGAATGCCGACAACAGGGAGACCGCTGGCGCCCGTTTTTCCAGCAACAGGTTATTGGCGCCACAACGGAGGATCTGGGCGATGAGCCTCTTCCGGCGGAAGAGCTGGAGTATTTCGATCCCGACAATCGGGCCTGCGCGCGCCTCCAATTCTGGCTGGACCGGCCTGACGATTGGTCTAGGAAGGTGCGCCATGTCCACATCTCGGGCTGGTGTCTGGCCGCTTACGGCGAACCCGTCACCGCGGTTCGCGCTCGCCTCGGGGGAAAACAGTTCCAGGCGACTTACGGGATCACCCGCCCCGATATCGCGCTCGCCTTTGAGCAGCATCCCGGCGCCTTGCGCAGCGGTTTTTCGCTCGATGTGGTGGTCCCGCGCCTTCCGACCACGTTGATTCTGGAAGCCGGCGACGCCCAGGGTCGTTGGGAACCGTTTTTTGAACAGCGCGTCCACGGGCCGCTCTTTTGGCCGGAGAAGGACGAGGTCAGTGAAGCGGTCGGTAACTATCGGGCGTGGGTCCGGCTTTACGATCGGCTGACGCCGGCGGATCGCGCGGCCATTCGAGCGCACCTCGCCCAATTCCAAGAGCAGCCGCTCTTCTCGATCCTGCTTCCGGTTTACAATACGAATCCCAAATGGCTGGAGCACGCCATCGAGTCCGTTCGGGCGCAACTCTATCCGCGCTGGGAACTGTGCGTTGTGGATGATGCCTCAACCGATCCGCGCATCTGGAAGCTGATCGAGCGCTCCGCCGGTCAGGATTCCCGGATCAAAATTCGAAAGCGCGCTCAGAATGGCCACATTTGCGCCACTTCAAACGATGCGCTCCAAATGGCGACCGGCGATTTCATCGCGCTGCTCGATCACGACGACGAACTGACGCCGACGGCACTCTACTTCGCCGCTCTCGAGCTGAATCGCGATCCGCAATTGCAACTCCTCTACAGCGATGAGGACAAGCTCGACCGTCACGGCCACCGTTGTGATCCCTATTTTAAGCCGGATTGGAACCCGGACCTTTTCACTTCCCAGAACTACATTTCCCACCTGAGCATTTACCGGAGCGAGTTGATCCGCGCGGCTGGCGGATTCCGGGTCGGTTTCGAAGGTTCACAGGATTACGATTTGACCCTGCGTTGCGTCGAGCGAATCGAGGCTTCGCAGATCCGCCACATCCCGCGGGTCCTCTATCACTGGCGAATCGCGGAGCAAAGCACCGCAACTTTCGCCGCCGCCAAGCCCTATGCGCACGAAGCGGCCATCAAGGCGATGCAAGAGCATCTGGATCGGCTGCAAATCGCCGGGAGCGCCGGGCCGGATTACGGCGATTATCTTCGAGTCAAATACTTGCGAAGAAACAACGCGCCGCTGGTCTCTCTCGTTATTCCGACGCGCGACCGGGCCGCATTTCTACGCCCGTGTCTGGAGAGCATTCTCGCGAAGACCGAATACCCAAATTACGAGATCGTCGTGGTCGATAACGATAGTTCCGAGGCCGAGACGCTGGACTACTTCGCATCGCTCAAAGGCGATCAGCGGGTGCGCATCTGCCGAGTGCCGGGCGCGTTCAATTACAGCAAGCTCAACAACTTCGGCGTCGGTCAGGCGCGAGGCAGCCTGATCGCCCTGCTCAATAACGATCTGGAAGTGATGAACGGCGGTTGGCTCGAGGAAATGGTCAGCCACGGATTGCGACCGGAGATCGGCGCGGTTGGGGCGCGCCTTTGGTACCCCGACAAGACCATGCAACATGGTGGAGTGATCCTGGGCGCTGGTGGGGTGGCGGGCCACGCGCACGCGGGACTGCGAAACGAACATGGCTACTTCGCGCGCGCGCATTTGATCCAGAATTTTTCCGCCGTGACGGCCGCCTGCATGCTGGTGAGAAAGGCTCTCTACCTAGAACTCGGCGGGCTGGATGAAGAGCATCTCCCGGTCGCCTTTAACGACGTCGATTTTTGTCTGCGCCTGCAAGAGAAAGGCTTCCGGATTCTCTGGACGCCACACTCAGAACTTTACCACCATGAATCCGCCAGCCGCGGATTCGAAGACACGGCCTCCAAACAAAAGCGCTTCCTCGCCGAGGTCGATTACATGAACCAGAAGTGGGGCCACGCACTCGAGGCTGACCCCTGCTACAACCCGAACCTTTCCCTCGGCCAGAAGCTCTTTACGCTGGCCTTCCCGCCCCGCGTCTCAAAACCGTGGAGCGCCACCTGATTTTCGTTTTTTCATGAGCCGCCCACCAAACTCCGAGCCTGCTGCAGTACAGGATTACGTTTTCCGTTTCGATGCTCCGATCGAGCCGGTCGCTTTCGGGGGCGATGTCAGCCTGACCGGCTGGCTCCTTCATCGTGGCGGCCAGCCAATCAACGGGCTCAGGGTGATCGTGAAACGCCGGTTCTTCAGCCGCACGATAGTGGCCGCCCGGCGCAAGCGTCAGCGGCTGGACGCTGAGGCGGCGTTTCCCGATTTGCCCGAAGCCAAGATGAGCGGCTTCCTCTTCGAGCTCCAACTTCCACTTGGCCGCAATCAGCTCACCTTCCAGGTGCTCGACCACGAGCGCAGCTGGCGAACTTTTCACGCCGCGGAAATTTCGTCCATCCCTCTATCGTTCGTGGCGCAAGTCGGCTTCCCCAACCTGCGGGAGTTCCTGCTTTCCTCGTTAAAGCAGGCGAGATCGAGGAGAAAGCGGCCACCTGATCTTCGCGACGATAGTGGCGCATCTCTGCAACTGCAGCCGCCTGCGCCGATCCGGACAAAGCAGGTGGAGCTTTTCGCCACCACGAAATCGAACCTCTTTATCGTCGAGATCGGCGAGCTGATCGCGGCCGGTTTTCGCGAGCTGGGCTGCGCTGCCAATCTGCGGCTAGATGAAATGCCGGCCGAGAATCCAGCCGCCGATACGCTTCAGATCGTGGTCACCCCGCATGAATTTTATAACCTGTTCCTGACGGAGCAGGTTTCCCGGGAACGCGCGCTGGAGTTGACCCGCAACGTGGTGCTTCTCTGCACCGAGCAACCTGAGACCGTCTGGTTCCACGGCAATCTCCACTGGGCAGCCAGCGCCCGGGGTGTCGCCGACATCAATGCGCTGGGCGTCCTGGCGTATCGCAGACGCGGCCTGCGCAGCCACCATTTTCATCTCGGTTATCACGGAATGCTGGCAAATCCGCGCCAGCCGTCGCATCCGGAACGGGAATACGACATCACTTTTCTGGGCTCCATGACGCCCCGGCGCGAAGAATTTCTTGCCGAACACGCCCCGTTTTTTTCCAAGCACCGCTGCCACCTCCGCCTCGTTCCTCTGGGCTTTGCCAAAACAAAAACGACGCGCAGCTACCTCACGGCCGCGAACCGGAACGACCTGCTCAGCCAAAGCCGCATCCTGCTCAACCTTCACTACTCGGAAGAAAAATATTTCGAATGGCACCGCATGCTCGCCGGTTTCGCGAACGGCTGCTGCATCATCAGCGAGACCTGCGAAGGTTACGGCGCTCTCGTTCCCGGAGAACACTTCATCATGGTCGAGCGCGAGAACCTGGTCTCGAGCTGTGAATACTACCTGCAGCATCCCGAGGAATGCGCCCGTATTGCGCGGCAAGGCCTCAATTTCGTCCAAAACCAACTGCGCCAGGCCCAGGCGTGCCAGGCTTTCCTGGAGGAGTTCGAAGGCACCGGCAAAACTTCGGACACGGCACGGCACGGCCAGATTATTCCCGACGCACCTCCGGTTACTATGCCGCAGGAATTGCTCCGGAAATTTTCCCGGCGGAAATCGGGGGCCTTGCGGCGCGCCCTCGCCACGGATTTCCTGCGTTTGACCGGCAGGACGGCGGAGGAACCGGTCGCACAGGATGTCCGTTCGGAACGTGTCATGAAAGAGCTATCCAAACATCGCCTGGCCGCGATTGAGAAACGGGAAGCCTTTCGGACAAGATTCACGGAACAGGAAAAGCGCCGCGCGGCGGGCGAAATCGCCTGGAACCTGCACGACAACGACTCCTACGGGCGATCGGGCGCTCCCGAATTATCGATCGTGATCACGCTCTTCAATTATGCCCACTACCTTCGCGATTGCCTCGACAGCATCGCCGAGGCCGCCGCCCAGCTGGCGATTCCTCCCGAAATTGTGATCGTGAACGATGCCTCCACCGATGACTCGCTGATTCGCGCGCGTCATTTTCAGGAGAAGTCTCCCTTGCCGACACGCATCGTGGACAAGCGCTTCAACACCGGATTGGCGGACGCCCGCAACGTTGGTATCGGGCTCGCCCGCGCCCCGTTCATTTTCATCATGGACGCGGACAACCTCATTTTCCCCAATGCCCTTCGCGAATTGCTCGACGTCGTCAGTCGCGAAGACCGCGCCGCGGCTTACAGCCTTCTCTGCCGGTTTCGGGGCACGCCGGCTAATCGTGTTGGACTGCTTTCGTATTACGACTGGGACCCGCAGATCCTGGTCCAGTATCCTTACATCGATGCTATGGCCATGTTTCGCCGCGACGCTTTGCTCCAGATCGGCGGCTACGACAACGACCTCAATCAGATCGGATGGTTTGGTTGGGAGGACTACGACATGTGGCTGCGTTTCGCGCAGAAAGGCCATCGAGTCGGTTTCGTTCCAAACATTCTTTGCCTCTATCGCCATCACCAAACCTCGATGCTCAACGTGACAAACCTCTTCGAGCACGATCTCGTCCTGCACTTCATCAAACGGTTCGGTGATTTGCTTAACCGTTTCGAGCCCCGCGCCACCGTCTTTGGGGTCGAACGCGAGAAAATCGGCCCGGCGGAAGAAACGCCAGCCGACTCATCCGTTCCGGCCGAGGCTTGAGCTCCGGCGACGATTTCCCCGGCGTGGAATCAACCGCGGGCATGGAGCCAGCGAGGCGGAAACGCTAACCCGAACAATCCCGGCAAGGCGAGCGACAAGTTAGGGCTGTAGAAGGGGTCTTCGTTTAAGCGGACGGCCCACCGTTCCCGGATATAATCGGCGTCCGGCCCACTCAGCGGCGCCAAAAAAACTCCCGACTCACTCGCCACGAGTTCAGCGTAGGGAGTCCAAACGACTTGCAACCCGCGATCCCACGCACGTAAGCAAAAATCCAGATCTTGGAAGTTCTCGACGAGCTTCTTCTCCTCAAAGCCGCCCAGGTCTCGAAACACTTTTGCTCGCACGGCCAGGCAGTCCGAAGAAACCGCGGCGCAATTCCGTTGGAGAAAAGAGCGATTGAAAAAGCCGGCGTGCCCGCGCGGAATTCCAGCGTGCGCCACGCCCACGATTCCACCCAATCCGAGAATGAATCCTCCCTGTGCCAGAAGACCTTGCGTAGACCAGATTCGCGCACCCACCACTCCCACGTCCCGCCGGCTGGCCTGGCTGATCATTTCCCGCAACCACTCCTCGCCCGCTGGTTTTAGTCCGGCATCCAGAAACAACAATATTTCAGCCGTGGCCCGCGCTGCCGCGACATTATTCATCCGGCCAAGATTCGATCCGAAGTCGTCTCGCAATACGATCCCGCCTCGCTTTTCCAGCGCTGCAAGATCGTCCTCCCCGCCGCCGTTGGTCGCGATGATGACCTCGTCTCGCGAATCAAGATACGGCCTGATGCTTTCGACGGATTGAGACACGTGGGACCCGTGATTCCTGGCCGCGATAATCATCGCGACGCGAGGCCGCGGCTCAGGCACATCGAAAATCACGCGATGCGATTCGACGTTTTCCGGGCACAGTTCCGCGCGGGCCGCGATTCCGGTCCGCTCCAAGTGGCTATTCAAGGCCAGCCGGGCGGCATCTTTGGCGTATGGTTTCGCGTCGCGCACTTCCGCGAGGCTGCCCGGAACCATCCGCCAATGATAGAGGATGCGCGGAATGTGCCGAACCTGGTGCGTCTGCAAGCGCTCGATACAGCGAAGCGCGAGGTCATAATCCTGCGAACCTTCGAATCCCTCGCGAAAACCACCTATCTCACGCAGCAGTGAGGTCCGGTAGGAGCCGAGGTGATTGATGTAGTTTTGCCCCAAAAACAATTCCGGGTTCCAATCGGTTTTGAAAAACGGATTGGAGCGGTCCCCCTCCAAATCGATCTTGTCTTCGTCGGAGTAGATCAGCCCAGCGTCAGGATGCTCATTCACTTCCCGCGCGACCAGAGCCAGAGCGTGCTCGGCCAGCGTGTCATCCTGATCGAGAAGCGAGCACCATTCGCCCGTGGCCAGCGCGAGCGCTGAATTCGAGCAAGCGGAAATATGTCCGTTCTCTTTCCGGAAAACTAATTTGATCCGCTTGTCCCTCGCGGCTTGCTCCTGAAGGAATGGCCGAACGCTCTGGTCCGTCGAGGCGTCGTCGGCGATGCAAAGTTCCCAGTTCTCGTAAATCTGGCGCCGGACGGAATCGATCGCGTCGGTCAACCAATCGAGATTGGGATTGTAAACCGGGAGCAAGATGGAAAAGAGCGGACGCTGCGCGAACGTTTCGATGGCCTGCCGAAGAGCAATGCGATCGAACTCTCGCGGCGTTTCGTACAATTCCGCCCACTCTTCGTAGCTGCCCGGCTGGGCTGAGCTCTCCCGCGATTCGACCGCCTCCAGCAGGGTCGCTTCAAATTGCTCCCCGAAACGATCGAGAGTGAAATGTCGCTCGAACGTTTCTCGAGCCCGATCAGCCAGGCGGTGAATTAGCTCGCGATCCTTGATGCAGCGCTCAATCGCCACCGCCAGCGCCGCCGAGTCCTGCGACGGGACCACCAGGGCATTCTCGCCGTCATGGAGCCACTCGCTCACGCCACCTACATCGGTGGCAATCAAGGCCCGGCCGAGGCCCATTCCTTCGAGCAGGAAAATCGGCATGGTTTCGTCCCGCGACGGACAAACCACCACGTCGGCATCGCGAAGGAGGTCGATTGATTGCTGGTGCTCGAGCGGCCCCAGCAATCGCACATTGCTAAATTCCCGGCTGCGAACGCGAAGCTGTTCATGAAACTCCGTCTCCAGCGGCCGGCCCGCCATGACGAAATTCCCCTTCTCGCGGACGTCTGGGTCCAGCCGCGTAATTGCTTCGAGCAGAATGTCCTGGCCTTTGCGTGATTCGTAGGTGGCCGTGGTGACGAAGGTCACCCGCTTGTCGGAAGGTCGCGGCGAGGTCCGGCCGAGATCGGGAATTCCGTAAGGTACGACCTGAATCGGGCGCCTGGTGAGCGGCTGATAAATCCTGGCTGTCGTTTTTGTCGGAACGATCAGGGCGTCAGCCAGCCCCAATGACGGCTCGATCATGTGAATCAGTTTCATCAGCTCGACACCCACCTGAGTCTCATGCAGGTACCAGACGACCGGTCTCTGCTCGAGATGCGCAGCCTGGACCGCCTCCCAGGTCGCAACGGTGTTCGCGAGGACCAGATCGAACCGGGCCGCCAGCCGGCGGAGCGCGGCGTAGGCGGGATCGATCAGTAACTGGGCCTCGAAGATCAGCTCGACTCCCGATTTCCGAAGGGGCTCAAGGACAGGTCCATCCTCCGGGGCCACCAGCGCGATTTCCCATCCGCGGGACCTGAGCCAGCCGGCGAGATGAATCAGCTGGATGGGCGCGCCACTCAGGGTTGTCTCGTGAGAAACTACCAGGAGGTGTGGCCGCTGACTTTTCTGCTGCGTCGCGTTATCGTGGCTCGTCTCCATGAAACTGGATAAGATCGATAGCGCTTTACCTTCGCGCAATTTCGCGCCCCGCATCTATGGAGTCGGGGCTTGGACCGACCACATCGCCTTTGCCTACGACCTGGTCGCGACGCTGAAACCAGGCTTGCTCGTCGAGCTGGGCGTGGATCGGGGGGAAAGCTACTTCGCCTTTTGCCAGGCGGCGGTGGAAAATCAGACCGGCACCCGATGCTTTGGGGTCGATACGTGGCAAGGCGATCAACATGCGGGTGGCTATGATGAGACGACGTTTGCACAGATTTCCGCGCACAATCGAGAGAATTACGAAGCGTTTTCGACCCTCATCCGCGCGGACTTTGACGAGGCGTGTGAAACATTTTCGCCTGGGAGCATCGACGTTCTTCATCTCGACGGCCTTCACACCGAAGAAGCCGTGCGGCACGATCTCGAGGCGTGGCTGCCGAAAATCCGCCCGGGCGCGCCTGGACCTTTCATGACGGCCCGGGTCTCGGGGTCTGGCAGAAGCCGCCCGCACAAGAATTACCCGGATTTCTCGAACAGCTCCTGGCGCCGCCCAACGAATTGAATTCCGCCCTGGGAAAATATTACACTGCGCTCGCCGGGGAAATGCAGCGCAAACTCGCCGAGCATTGGCGCGACGGAACGATCCGTCAGACGGCATTCGCTCAGCAGACGGTTGTTCAGATTTTCTACACCGAAAATGGAGAGCACCGCGAAGAGGACTCGAGTCAGGCCCGCATTGGGCATGAGGGATGGAAGGAGGTCCGCATCGAACTCCCACCGGGAGCGGGGGCCGCTCCGCTTCGCATCGATTTCGTCAGCGCCCTCACCGTCATTGAAATTACGTCCATTCAGCTGACGAAGGCCGGCTCCACTTATTTCTCCGCATCCGACCGAACTGGATTCGAATCGATTACCCTGCGGGGCGACCTCGAACGCCTGGATCATCCAACCGCCCTGCGGCTGAAGATCACCGGAATCGATCCTCAACTGTGGCTGCCGGTGGTAGCGCTCCCTCCGGGCCAGGAACCGGCTGTGTTGGAAATACGACTGCGGGTGTCCGCAGGTTAACCGCCAGCACTCGAAGTTGGGGCTCGCGGAGCTGGCCCCTCCAAGTGTGGGCGGCTGGCGAATCTCGCAAGAGTTCTAATTACGCCTTATCCTTTGGGTGGAGGCGTTGGCGTTGGAGAAGCCATGGCTTCGGGATTCTCCTTCTTGTTGGCATCAGGCGCCGGGGAAGGTTCGCCAGCTGACGAAGAATGAATGGCGCCAAAGCCGAGA
Source organism: Verrucomicrobiota bacterium (assembly GCA_003218305.1). GTDB lineage: Bacteria > Verrucomicrobiota > Verrucomicrobiia > Chthoniobacterales > UBA10450 > AV80. Next base: position 44,113 of record QHMY01000046.1, on the reverse strand, counting down.
GCAGCAAATACCAGAGCGATCACCGCAAACGGCAGGACTGATTTGAGTTGTATTTTCATAGGTTAGGATTTGCAGGGCATTGGTCGTCAAAACCGGTTGCCCCGCGCCGGAGAGTGGCAACTTGGCTTTCCGTTGCCAAGCAATTTTGGCCGGCCCGCGCGCGCTTAGGACGCACCTTTGTCCTTGATGAGATCGCGATAGCTTGCCGCCTCCGTCCATCCGCCGCTTTTCATGGAAGCTCGGGCGGAGGCATCTCGCCCCAGCCGGGCTGCATCGGCATCTAGCGGATCGATCTCCGTGATCCGGTGGTAGATCTCAGCCTCCTTTTCGCTCTCACCCAGATCGCGATGAACCCGGCCCAATTCGTGGAGAATTATTGTGTCGCGCGCCTTCTCCTCAAGCAACGTCTGGAGCGCAAACACCGCAATCTCGGGCCAGCCCGCCGCGAGCGCTGCCTCCTTCAAGAGCAGATTGGCCTGGCGATGGCATGGCTCGTCTTCCAGAATTTTTTCGATCATTTCCACAGCGTGTCGTGGATCCCTTTTCAATTCACGCTGCGCCTTCAGGACGGCAATGGCGGCAGTCGAGAAGCCGAAAAGCGCCTTTTTCCTGCCTTGCCGGCGGAGGATCTCCGCGCGGCGCAGAACCTGGCGGCCCGGGAGAAATTCCGGCTCCTGTTTCAGGACGCCTTGCAGAAGCGAAATCGCGTAGTCGAAATTGCGCAACTCGATCGCGGCCATCGCCTTGAGCCAATGGCTGCGTAACTGCTCGCTTAATTCCTGTTCGGTTCTTATCGCCATGGCAAAGGGGTGCCCACGCTTATCATGGGTCCTGGGAAGGCCAGGCTCTTCTGGGGGTTGAGTCGATCACGATTCGTTAAAAAAGATCGAGCTGGGGTTTTTCCGGCACCTTGACCGTCTTCCGGCTTCGCCGGTTTTTCGTAGATTTCTGGACTTCCGTCGCCCCATTCGGTTTTTCCAGATGCGAGAGAATATCCTTGGCGCGATCGAGAATCTCCTTCGGCACGCCGGCCAGGCGCGCCACGTGGATGCCGTAGCTCTTGTCCGCGCCGCCTGGAATGATCTTGCGCAGGAAAATGATCTGCTCGTTCCATTCCCGCACGGCAACGTTGAAGTTTGCCACGCCTTTGCGCTCCTCTGCCAGCTTCGTCAGCTCATGATAATGGGTCGCAAAGAGGGTTCGCGCCTTGATCTTGTCGTGCAGGAACTCCGCCACGCTCCAGGCGATCGAAAGGCCATCGAAGGTGGAGGTGCCCCGGCCAATCTCATCCAGGATCACGAGGCTGCGCTCGCCCGCGTTGTTCACGATATTCGCGGTTTCGTTCATCTCGACCATGAAAGTCGATTGGCCCCGCGAGAGATCGTCGTTGGCCCCGACCCGCGTAAAGATCCGATCCACCAATCCGATTTCGGCGCTCGATGCGGGAACGAAACTCCCGATCTGCGCCATCAACACGATTAACGCCACCTGCCGGATGTAGGTCGACTTTCCGGCCATGTTCGGCCCGGTAATGATCGCCAGCCGGGTTCGGTCCCCATCCAACTCCGTATCGTTCGGGACAAACTTTTCCTCCGCGAGATTTTGATCGAGCACCGGATGTCGCCCGTCCCGGATGATCAGCTTGAGCGTCTGATTGAGGAGAGGGCGCGCATAACCAAAGAGCCGCGCCGTTTCAGCCAGCGCGCAAATCACATCGAGAGTCCCGATCGCGTTCGCCGTCTGCTGAATGGGCGCCAGCTCCCGCAGGGTTTCCTCGCGCAACGTTAGGAAGAGCTGATATTCCATCTGACGCGCCCGCTCGTCCGCGCCCAGGATTTTTGTCTCCATCTCCTTCAGCTCGGGCGTGATGAAACGTTCTCCGCCCACGGTCGTTTGTTTGCGGATGTAATGCGCCGGGACGTTCGCCAGATTGGATTTCGTGATCTCGATGAAATAGCCGAAAACCGAAGTGAAACGGACTTTGAGCGATTTGATCCCGCTCTCGGCGATCTCGCGCTCCTGCAATTGCGCGATCCAGTTCTTACCGTCACGGGAGGCCTGCCGCAGTTCGTCCAGGTCGGCATCGAATCCATCGCGGAAAATTCCGCCCTCCTTCAGGGCGATGGGCGGATCGTCCGTCAGCGCCTGGCTCAGCTTCTGCGCCAGCTCCGGCATTTCCTGCAGATTATTCTGGAGCGATTGGGCCAGTGATTCGGGCCGTTCGCTCTGTGCCGCGTGGTTCGTTCCGAAGGCGAGCCGATCGAGCAAGTCCTGGAGCGATCGCTTTAGTTCCGGAATCTGGAGGAGCGAGGTCTTCAGGGCGACCAGATCGCGCCCATTACCTGAGGCCTGGCTCAACCGCCCGGAGGCACGTTCCAGGTCGCGAATCGATTTCAGGGAGTGGCGCAACGCGGCGATCAAATCCGATTCATGCAACAAATCGGCGATCATTTGCTGGCGTCGCTCCAATTCGACTAAGTCGCGCAGGGGCTGCAGAATCCAAGTTCTCAACCTTCGCCCACCCATGGGCGTCACCGTTCGGTCAAGCGCGGCCAAGAGACTGGTGTTGCGGACCCCGCGCGACTCGACCAGCTCGAGATTCGCCTGGGTCGCGGCGTCAAGCATGACGTAGTTGTCCCGTGCGTCGCAGCGCAGCGACGTGAGATGATCGACCTTCCGCCGAAGCTGTTGCTTCAAGTAGTGGATGATCGCCCCCGCCGCGCCAATCGCTGCCGGCATGTCGGTGCAGCCAAAGCCATCGAGCGACTTAACGCCAAAATGCTCGCACAACGTGAAACGCGCGTGTTCCGCCAGAAAGGCGAAATCATCGTAAGCGAGCGTCCCTTCAATCTCGCCGAACTGCGCCTCTTGCCGCTCGCTCACCAGCAGTTCCGCTGGAGAAATTCGGGCCAGATCGTCCATCAGCGTGCTGATGTCGCCTGACTGCGTGACGCGAAATTCGCCTGTGCTCAGCTCCGCATAGGCAAAACCGAAACGTCCGTCATCGACATAAATTGCGCCGAGATAGTTCGGGCGGTTCGCTTTAAGCAGGTCCAGTTCGCTGACCGTGCCGGCAGTGATGATTTGGGTTATCTCGCGCGTAACGATCTTGCCCGGCTGCGGCTCGCTCGTTTGATCGCAAATCGCCACCCGCCGTCCGGCCTGAATCAGTTTCGCGATGTAACCCGGCGCCGCGTGGTAGGGCATACCGCACATCGGGACGCTGTTGCGATGGGTCAGCGCGAGGTTGAGCAACCCGGAGGCTTCCTTGGCGTCGTCGAAAAAGAGCTCATAAAAATCGCCGAGCCGAAAGAGCAACAGCGTATCCGCGGGCACGCTCGCGCGCAGCCGCTGGTACTGTTGCATCATCGGGGTGAGGGCGTCCGCCATGGCCTAAAGATGAAATCACCAACCCTCGATTGCGAGCCGGAAACACGCGTCTAGTTCAATATCGATAGGGGGGCCCCCAATCGAGGCGGCGCCTCGCTTGACGCCTGCGTGGCTCCTGGTGCCGCCCTACCAACTAGACAACTTCGACGCCTTCCCGGGCGGTCCGCTCCGCGAACAATCCGCTCAGCCGGAGCGTCATGGGCCCAATTTCGCCACCGCCGATGGTACGCCCGTCTACCTTAATGACGCCAGCCAATTCGCCCATCGTGCCGGTGCAGAACATCTCGTCCGCGCGATAAACCTCCTCGAGAGATAAGTCGCATTCGCCGCATGGGATCCTATTGGCCGCGCAAATCTCGAGCACGGTTGCGCGGGTGATTCCTTCCGGACAGGCCAGCACCCGCGGCGTGGTGACTTTGTTCTCGCGGACGAGGAACACATGGGTGGCATTGGTTTCTGCCACGAACCCGCGGGTATCGAGCATGAGCGCGTCATCCGCGCCGGCTTTGTTCGCCTCGATCTTGGCCAGGATGGAGTTCAGCAAATTGGCGTGATGAATTCTCGGGTCGAGAATCTCCGGCGGCGGACGGCGGATGGTGCTCGTGACCAACGTCAGCCCGGTTTTCGCATAAACCGGCGGCTTGTGTTCAGCCAGGACGATCAAAGTTGGCCCGGTTTGATTCAGCCGGGGATCCATCCCCGAAGTTGTCTTTACGCCACGGGTCACGGTCAGGCGGATATGAACACCGTCCCGCATCTTGTTCGCGGCCAGGGTGCGCCTGATCGCATCGATAATCTTTTCGTCCGGCGGAATCTCAGCAAAGGAGAGTGCTTCCGCAGAATGCCGGAGCCGGGCCAGATGTTCGTGCAATTTGAAGATGCGGCCGTCATAAAGCCGCAGTCCTTCCCAGACGGCATCGCCCCCCTGGACCGCGGAATCAAACGGGCTCACCCCGGCCTTGTCCCGGTGCACGAGCTCGCCGTTGATGTTCACCAGGAGGTCGCGGTTCTTCTCGTGGAATTGCTGGAGCATATACGACCTATGGGACCTATCCGACCTATATGACCTATGCGACGCCTTCTAACGCAATCGATATTGATGGAGGCGCGCGTAACATTCCTGCGCCCGCTCATAAACCTCTCTCAAACGCGCTGGCACCTCCTCCGAGTCACGCCCTGAAGGCTTGCGAAAAGTCGTCGAGGTCGCCACTTCGCCATACCAATGCTTCGCCCAAATCCCGTCGGTCGCACGCAAACCGGGAGCCCACGAGAGCATCGCGGCGGTGAATTCAACGCCGACTTTATCGCAGAGCAACTCCAGAATTTTTTTCGGATTTTCGATGACGTCGCGTGCGTCAAGCACCAGGGACGGGCTGCCTCTCTCCGCGCGCACCCAATCGAAAATCTCGGCTTGTTGGACGAAACCGATGTCATCCAGGGATGGATCGTTGTTCTTCTTGATGTACGAGACGATCACTTCGCGTGGGTCGCGGATTAGAAAACAATTCGTCACCTCGAGAAGCCAGGCGCGGTCGATCTCGGGCAACAAATGATGCGTCATCTGTTTCTGGTAAAAAACACGTTTCCCATCGGGGACGGGGCCGGTCAGTTGCTCCACCACCTTTCGCCAATCCGTCTCGCCGCGGGCGATCACTTCTTCAGCGCCGGGATGACCGCGTCCCGTTGCCTGCAGATAATGCGCGTAAAACGGCTCGTCGCACACAAACGTGTCCGGCCGATTCCCCCACGACCGCATCATCGCGGTCGAAATGTTACGCGGGCCGGACCACATCGCGATGCGAACGGGCGAGGTCGATTCCGACATGGCGCCAGCTTGGGATATCGATTACGAATTGCCAGTTCCTAATTCCCGGGAACCGTTCTAGCCTGTCCGACTATCAGCCTTTCATATGAACACTCTGCGACCCTTGTTTGTTTTCGCGCTCGCTATTTTCACTCTGTTCGGTCCGACCCTTTCCGTTAATGCGGCCGATCCTGAGCCAGCCAAAGCGCTCACGCCAGGCGACAATCTCGTCGTAGACGGAATTCCACCTATCCCGGGCGATCTGCCGGCGCAGGTGGGCCGTTATACAGAATCACGCGCGGCCGGGTTCCAGGATTGGCATCCCTCCCGGCTTGAGATGCTGATCACAACCCGCTTCGGCGATACCAATCAGCTCCATCGCGTCACCCAGCCCGGGGGGGACCGGACCCAGCTAACCTTTTTTCCTGATCGCGTGGACGGCGGAACGTTCGAGCCGACCAAGGGAGAGTATTTCGTTTTTTCGAAGGGCGCGGGCGGCAATGAATTCAATCAGAATTACCGCCATAATCTCGCGGACGGCGAAATCATTTTGCTGACGGATGGCAAGTCGCGGAACTCAGGGCCGACCTGGAGCACTCACGGTGAGCGCATCGCTTACACCTCAACTCGCCGCAACGGTGCCGACACCGACATTTATCTGGAATCGCCCGCTGATCCTAAAAGCGATCGGTTGCTCGCGGAACTAAAAGGCGGCGGCTGGGAGTCGGTTGACTGGTCGCCCGACGACAAACAGCTCCTGGTCGGCGAAGAAGTTTCGATTAACGAAAGTTATCTTTGGTTGTTTGACACCGCGACCGGCGAGAAAAAGGAAGTCACGCCGCGTCCTCCGGAAGGCGCGGACAAGGTATCCTATTCTAGGGCGAGATTTGCGAAGGATGGCAAGGGAGTGTTCGCCACGACAGATCGAGAGTCAGAATTCCAGCGGCTGGCCTACATCGACCTCGCCACCGGCAAACACACCTACCTTCTGCCCGACTCGAAGTGGGATGTGGATGACTGGGACCTGAGTCCGGATGGCAAACAAATTGCCTATACCCTGAACGAAAATGGCGTCAGCACGCTGCACCTGATTGAGATCGTGCCGGGAAGCGGGACCGTAACGGCACGGCCGCAAAAAGACCCGGTGTTCAACCCGCCGCTGCCCGCGGTGGTTATCTCGGGACTGGGCTGGCACCGTGATCCGAAACAAGGCCTGCTCGCGTTCAACGTCGCAGGGGCGCGCTCACCGTCGGACGTTTACACCTGGTCGACCGCGGGCGGAAAGAACACGACAGCGCGGTGGACAACGAGCGAGACCGGCGGCCTACCCGCGACGCAGTTTGTCGAACCGGAGTTGGTTCGCTGGAAGTCATTCGACGGCAAGGAAATCACCGGTTTCCTTTATGCTCCGGACCCAAAGAAGTTTTCTGGCCCGCGACCGGTCATCATCAATATCCATGGCGGCCCCGAATCACAGTACCGGCCCGGATTTTTGGGACGGAACAATTATTTCATCAACGAGCTCGGCTGCGCGATCGTCTTCCCGAATGTCCGCGGATCGGCGGGCTATGGAAAAACGTTCCTGAAACTCGACAACGGCTTTAAGCGCGAAGATTCCTACAAGGACATCTCGGCCCTGCTCGACTGGATCGGCACACGCCAGGGTCTCGACGCCGGGCGCGTCATGGTGACTGGCGGTTCTTATGGCGGATTCATGACTTTGGCGGTGGCGTCGAATTACGCCGATCGAATTCGTTGTGCCCTGGACGTGGTCGGTCCATCCAACTTCGTCACCTTCCTCAAGAACACGGAGAGTTATCGGAGGGATCTTCGACGCGTCGAGTACGGCGATGAACGCGATCCGAAGATGGCCGAATTTCTCGAGCAGATCGCCCCCTTGAACAAAGCGGATAAAATCACCAAACCGCTTTTTGTAGTGCAAGGCGCAAACGATCCGCGAGTGCCGAAGACGGAAGCCGAACAAATCGTGGCCACGCTCAAGAAACAGAGCACGCCGGTCTGGTTTCTCATGGCGAAGGACGAGGGTCACGGCTTTGCCAAAAAGAAAAACGCGGATTTCCAGTTTTACAGCACGGTTCAGTTCATCCGCGAACATTTGCTGAAGTAGGATTAGCGAGCCATTTCCGCCGTCTTGAATATTCGACTTACGCTCGCAGCTTTCCTGATCGTCCTGTCTCTGGCGGGTTCAGCCCGCGCAGGAGAAGAACTGCTGCCGAATCGGAAACTCACGCCGGGAAAGGTGGCGCGGGGAGATAAGGATCGCGCCGGCGTTACTGAGGAAATGGAGCGGCGAATGTTCTCCCGTTATCACATCCCCTGGCGGAGGCGCTCCGAATTTAAGGTCGATCACCTTATTCCCACCGAACTCGGTGGCGCGGATGTTGTCGAAAATCTGTGGCCGCAAAGTCTCTCCGCCAGACCCTACAACGTGGAGCGAAAAGAACTGCTGACGCGCCATCTCCTGGCCCGCATCGCCGCGGGGAAGATGACCCTTGCGCAGGCCCAAAAGGAAATCAGCGAGGATTGGATCGCCTGCTTTGTCGAGTACTTCGGGATCGTTTACCTGCGGTAAACTTTGCGCGGCATCAAGCGCGCGATCCCCAGACTACGAAGAGTATTTTCCGTAAACCGCGACCAACGGATATTTGCAGCGGTTCTTTGTCCAGTAATCGCTGACAAAACCGGTCTTGGTCCGAATGACCACATGGCCGGTAGCGCCGTGACCAAAGACGAGCACCGCACCTATCGGCGCCGCGAATTGATCCCGGACGGGCAGACGCTTGAATCCATAGTTGCGCACCAGCTCGTCACCCGCCTCTGAGGCATAATTCGTTTTCGGATAGGAGTTAATTACGCCGGAGGCAAGCAGCGCTTCCTTTACGGAACGCCAGCAGCGGGAGCGGGAGCTCGCATTGGCCCGTTCCTGGGCAATGGTGGCCGCGCGTCGGAGCCGGGGATCCAGCCGCACATCGACCTGCGCATCCGGGTGAACCACCGGCACATTCCAGTAATGGCGAATAATGCGAGCCGAACCGGGATACCCCTGCGGGGTCCGATAATAAAATCTCGTCTTGGATGAAGCGAGTCCTTCAGAACGGACTTCGATTGCGGAAAGCGATAGGCCGAAGCCAACTATAAAAACCAGTAAGAGAAGACGTCGCACGGCATTCTCTGTATGCAAGGCGCGTACCAGCGTGGCAAGCCCTTTTCTCCTCGATAGCTAACTATTTCTCCGACAGTGAGCTATTCGCTGTAAATGATGCTGAATTATAAGAAACATGAGTAATAACCGTAACAAACTCCCTTTTTGTGTTCTCAAATGAGAAAAATTAGGGGCTTCGGACGAAAGTAGATTACCGCGATCTTGTCGGCTCGCGCCTTTCGCGTTCTCGCGCGCGAAAATTCGATTCGCATCAAACGTCAGAACGCTCCACGATCGGATTGATGGCGCAATTTCCCGAGGAACAATCCGAGTCCGGCGAGTTCAAACGCCAGGAAGACGCGTTTCGCGATTGGGTGAAACGCGACGGCTCTAGCCCTTACCCGCCGGAGCGTGACCGCTACCATCTTTACGTCTCGCTCGCCTGTCCGTGGGCGCATCGCACCATCATCCTGCGCAAGTTGAAAGGCCTCGAAGAAACGATCGGCATGACGGTGGTGGACCCCGTTCGCGACGAACGTGGCTGGGCTTTCCGCGAGGGTCCGGGACACTCCAGAGATCCGGTGAATGGCTTTGAGTTCCTGGTTGACGCTTACCGCGCCACCGATCCCCAGTACCACGGACGCGTCACGGTGCCGGTGTTGTGGGACAAAAAAACGAAGCGGATCGTCAGCAACTCGGACGACGACTTGCTCCGCATGTTCAACCGCGAATTCAATGAGTTTGCCGCAAGCGATTACGATTTCTACCCGCCCGAGCTGAGCGCTGAAATCGATGAGCTCAACGAACTCATTTATCAGCGGGTGAACAATGGCGTTTATCGCGCCGGCTTTGCCACCGCCCAACGGCCCTACGAACGCGCCGCGAAACGGTTGTTCGAAACTCTCGATAAACTCGACGCGCGACTCGCCTCGCAGCGCTACTTGTTAGGCCAGCGCCTGACCGAATCCGACTGGCGCCTGTTTCCGACGCTCATCCGATTCGACGCGGTCTATCACGGCCACTTTAAATGCAATCTCCGCCGGATTGTCGATTATCCGAGCCTGTGGCGCTACTTGCGGGATCTCTACCAGCACGATGGCATCGCCAGCACGGTGAATTTTGATCACATCAAGCGCCACTACTATATGACGCACGGCCAGATCAATCCCACCCGGATTGTCCCAATCGGCCCCGAGCTGGACTTGGACGCGCCTCACGGCCGCGACCGGATGATGTAGTGGCGCTTCTGTGAAGCGCCCTTGGAATCATTGCGCAAACTCGGGCGCTTCGCAGAAGCGCCACTAGAGCGAATTATTCCTTACGAGCCCTTGGCGTAAACGCCGATGAGCGCCGCCCGGCAGGCGTCTTTCGAACGGAAATCGCTCACGAAACCGGACTTTGTCCGAATCTCGACATGGCCGGCAGCACTGCGGCCTTTGTAGTAAACCAGGACCGAGCCGATGGGGGCCGCGTAGGGATCGCGAATTGGCAATTTCTTGAAACCATAATCCCGCACCAGTTCGTCGCCAGCCTGCTTGGCCAGCGCCGTCTTGGGGTAGGAGGAAACCAACCCTGAGGCCACAAGCGCCTGCTTCACGTAGCGCCAGCAGCGCGATTTCGAGTGCGCGTAGGCACGCTCATCCGCGATGCTCGCGGCCCGGCTCAAACGGGAATCCAGCCGCGGATCAACCTTGGCCAGCGGGTGGACGATCCGTTTCTTCTGATACTCGGAAACGATGGGCGCGGAAACGGTCTTGCCGTTCCGGTCTTTGAATTGGAACTGGGGGGGTTCAGGCGTCGAATCCGGCTCGCCGGCCTTCTTCTGGAAAACGCTATGCGGTTTAAAAGTCAGACTGTCAGTTCGAGCTGCGGCTTGGGCCGACACGGCCACACAACCACAAAGGATAGTAGATAGGATAGTAGTTTTTCGCACGGGAGCGCCCCCTATCCACTCTATGAAGGGTCTGCGCAAGCGGTTTTTTGTAATTTTTTCCATAAAAAAAGTAACCAGTTCACTCCCGGGACGCGATTGAGGTCTTCGGACCTTGCTTGGGGAGGCTTGTCGAACCGAGCCGACTCCCGTTAAAGCAGGATTGGAGCCACTCGGCTCGCCCCGTTCGGCTTAGGTCAGGGCAGGCTCGCTGCCTATCGAACAAGCAATATCCCTTTCCGATCATTGAAAACGACGCGCCTCGGGCGACCTAGTTGGATGAAGGGTCAGGCAGAGCGCTCCGGGCGCGCCATTTTCCAGATCACTTTCTTCCTGGCGATCCTCGTTGTCGTTGCCGCCTGCGCCGGCCCGGTCAACTCGCTTTACCCGCCCCGGGCCGGGGAGCCGTCGCGCACCGTCTACGTGATCAACCATGGAGCGCTCCATACTGGGCTGGCGGTGAAGCGAGCGGATATTCCGCGCGGGGTCTGGCCAGCCCAACGGGACTTTTCCGGGTCCAGGTATCTCGAGATCGGCTGGGGCGAGGATGACGGGTACCGGAAGCCGCTTACCAGCGGGATTGCATTAAACGCTCTGGCCGGCTCGAAGCGCACGGTGCTGTTGGCCGACGGTTTTGATACCTTGCGGACAAAGCTCCAGGAGCCAAAATTCTCCGTCATCGCGGTCGATCTTTCGGTGGAAGGCTTCAAGCGGTTGAGCCGGCACGTCGAACAAACCTACGCAACCGACGAGGCCGGCCGGCCGATTCGTCTAGGAAAAGGCTGGTACCGGGCGCGAGGCACGTATTCGGCGTTTCACACTTGCAACACCTGGGTCGCGGAGGGACTGCGCCGGGCCGGTTGCCCAATCGCGCCCGCCTGGTGCCTGACTCCAGGTCCTCTGCTCCATCAGGCCCGGCAGTTTGGCCGGGTCGCTCCGCGAACGAAAACAGAAGGGGGCATTGAGACCCACGTCGATTTGAGATAGCCTGCTGCCATGATCCCCCGCATCAAAGAGTTATTGCACAGCACGCCATTCTTGCCGTTCACGGTCCGAACGAGTGACGGCCGCGAATACACCGTTCCCACCCCGGACCACGCCGCCGTTAATCCCAAGGGGACGTATGTCGTCGTGTTCTCCGATAATGACACCCATGCTAATGTGGCCGGGCTTCATGTCGCCTCCGTGGTCGAGCTGAGCAGCCTTCAAGAGTAGGCTGTCTCGCGTCTGGCCAAATCGCCAGCGAAAGAGCTGCGCTAAACAAGAGACCGCCGCGAGTATTTGGTCCGCGGGGCAATTGTCCGACGCTCGGCAATAAAACGGTTGCCCAAGTCGGCACGGGGCAAGTATTTTTCTCTTATGAAGTCGTTTCGTTTTCGGGGAAGGTTTTTCGTCATCCTGGCCATCGCGTTCAGCGGCCTCGGGGTTCTCGCCGCGAAGGAACCGGTGTTCGAGGGGCTCGGGGCTTATTCCCGGACGGTTACGACCAAGTCGCCGGAAGCGCGCCGGTATTTCAATCAGGGTCTCGACTTCGTCTTTGGATTCAATCACGGCGCGGCCATCCGGTCGTTCCAGGAAGCGGCGCGGCTCGATCCGAAGTGCGCGATGGCACATTGGGGAATCGCGCTGGCGAGCGGACCGCACATCAATTATCCGCTGGTGCCGCCCCCGGCGGCGGAGCTCGCGTGGAAGGAACTCAAGCTCGCGGAACAACACGCGGACAAGGCATCGCCCGTCGAGAAAGCGTTGATCAAGGCGCTGGGCAAGCGCTACGCCAACCCTCAGCCGGAAGATCGCAAGCCGCTCGATCTGGCTTATGCGGATGCAATGCGAGAAGTTTGGAAGGTGTACCCCACCGATCCCGACGTGGGGGTGTTTTTTGCCGAAGCGATGATGGATCTGCGCCCATGGGACCAATGGACCAGGGAAGGCGAGGCAAACCCGGGCACGGACGAAATCCTGGCGACACTCGATGCCGTCCTCAAACTGAATGTAAACCATCCGTTCGCGAACCATCTCTACATTCATGCAGTCGAAGCTTCGCCAAATCCCGAGCGGGCGGACGCGGCGGCCGACCGCTTGCGCAACCTGCAACCGGGCCTGGCCCACAACGTCCATATGCCGTCGCACATCGATATTCGCCGGGGCCGCTGGCAGCAGGCGATCGACACCAACGAAAAGGCGGTCGAGGCCGATGCGCGTTACCGGAAGATTGTCGGGCCGCCCACCGGTTTGCTTCCGGTCTACGCCGCGCACAACCATCACATGCTGGCATTTGGCGCGTTGATGACCGGGCAGCGTGATCTGGCCATCAAACATGCCCGGTCGATGGTCGCGGAAATGCCGCCTGCTTTCATGAAGGAAAACGCGGCCTTTGCGGATGCGTTCCTGGCGGTCCCGCTCGAAGTGCTGGTGCGCTTCGGACGCTGGGACGAAATCCTGGCCGAGCCCGACAAGTATCCGGAAAACATGCCGTTCGTGCGCGCCTTCCATCACGCGGCGCGCGCGATTGCCTACGCGGCCAAGGGCGACACCGCGAACGCGCGAGCGGAGCAGGCTCTATTTTTGGAAGGCGCGAAGCAGGTGCCGAACGAGACGCCGGTGGGCAATAACACCGCCGAAGTGGTTCTCGCGCTTGCCACCCGCATGCTCGAAGGCGAAATCCTGGTCGCGGAAAAGAGAGTGGACGAGGGCCTCTCCGAGTTGAACCTGGCGGTGGAGCAGCAAGACGAATTGAAATACGACGAGCCGCCGGCCTGGATGATTCCCGTGCGGCACTCGCTCGGCGCGCTCTTGATGAAGATGGGAAGATTCGCCGAGGCCGAGAAGGTTTACCGCGACGATCTGAAGCGACTGCCGGACAACGGCTGGTCGCTCTTCGGCTTGAGCGACAGTTTGCGCGAGCAGAAGAAAAACGAGGAAGAAATCACCGCGCTCAACGCGAAGTTCAACAAAATCTGGGCAAAGGCCGATTTGAAAATCACGACTTCGTGCCTCTGCCAGGCGAAGAAGTAAAGCTGTAGCTTCAAGGAGCGGCGGTCTCCAGTCCGCCGCCCAAAACAGTGGCGATTTGTAAACCGCCGCTCTTATTTGAGCACCAGTCTCGCTTGCCCACTTGATAATCGACGTCTTCCCGCAAGCACCTCCGCGTCAGGGTTGAACAACCGCGCTGAACCCGCTCATACTGCCGCAATGGAACGCCCGAATATTTCGCACGCCAGTTTCCGCACGGCTTTCGTGTTGATCCTGGTTCTGGCGGTTTCGCTGCTTTTCCTCGCGGTGGCGTGGCCGTTCCTGAAACCGCTCCTCCTCGGCGCGATGTTGGCCGGGTTATGTGCGCCGTTTTATGAATGGATCGCGCGGCTGGTCCGCGGCCGCGGCTCGCTGGCTGCCATCTTGACGCTCGTCCTCCTCTTTATTCTCGTCGCTGGACCGATCAGCGGGTTTGTCGGAATCGTGGTCACGCAAGCACTCCACGTCAGCGACCAGGCCCTCCCCTGGGTGCAGGAGCATTTCAGTTCCGGGACCACTTTCAACGCGCACGATTGGCTAGTGCATCGTTTTCCGGCCCTCGCGCCTTACGTGCCGGAGCAAACGCAGATCCTTGAGACGGTGGGCCGGGCCGCGAAAGCCGCCGGGGCGTTCCTGGTGGCGAGCGCGACTGACTTCACCGCCGGAACCGCCGCCTTTCTCCTCAATCTCTTCGTCATGCTTTACGCGATGTTTTTCTTCTTTCGGGACGGCAAGAGGATTGTCGGAAGGATTTTTTATTACATGCCGCTGAGTCACGACGACGAAATGCTGCTGCTGGAGCGACTGACTTCCGTCACACGAGCAACCATTAAGGGCACGGTCGTGATCGGCATCATCCAGGGCACGCTGGCCGGCATCGGCTTTTGGGTTGCTGGCATCGATGGTTCCGCTTTCTGGGGAACGATCATGGCCATCCTCTCGATTGTGCCTGGGATCGGCCCGGCGCTCGTCTGGGTGCCGGCGGTGATCTACCTCTACATTACGGGCCAGAACCTCGCTGCGACGCTACTTCTCCTCTGGTGTGCCGGCGTTGTCGGAACGATTGATAACATTCTGCGCCCGGCACTGGTGGGGAAAGACGCAAAAATGCCCGACCTTCTCATTTTGATCGGCACGCTGGGCGGCCTCTTCCTCTTCGGTCCCATCGGGTTCATCGTCGGACCGATCGTCTGCGGTCTGTTCCTGACCGTTTGGGAAATCTACGGCGCTACCTTTAAGGAAATTCTGCCACCCGTCCGAAGCCTTCGAGCTGATGCGCCGAAGCTAGCCAAAGGAAAACCGGACGAATGACGAATCGAGCGTTGCGGCCACGCTGTAGCCGCTTCGCTATGTGAAGCGTGGAGAACGAGTCCCATTCAAACAACGCGGCACCGCCCGCAGGGCGGCGGCTACAGGGGGATGCTACAGCAGCAGCGTCTCTTGTTTGGTTTCGGCTGCAGTGACACCCGCAAACTTCTTCACCAGCTCGTCGAGCTTGGCGGCGTAGTATTCGACATTTTCGTCGCGGTTTTGCGGATCGAACGCCGAGGCGAGCTTCGCGTTTTCATACGCGGCGACTTTCTTCGTCGTACCGGTAATGTAATAGCTGATCTGCTCGCCGGGTTTGTAATCGCGGCCACTGGCCAGGGCCAGTTCGTAGGCGGCGGCACGGTTCCGGGCGGAGCCAGCGATCTTTTGCCGGTACTTTTCGAGCGAATCCTGCAGCGTGTCGGTCTTCATCAGCCAGGCGATCGGCATTTCCCGTTCACGGATTTTCCTCTCGAAATCGCTCCGCAGATCGCTAATCCCTTCTGGCTTTCCTTCCATCAGGAGCTTGATCATCTCCTCGAGGAAGACGCGCTGAAACTTCTCGAGCCCGCGCGACTTGAGGGCGCCGCCCTTGATGACGACCTCGCCGTCACCGGTGAGGAGCGCGTAGTTCTTCGCCTTGTAGCTGAACATCGCTTCGAATTGTTCGTCGAATTCGACTTCAATCCCCGGCGGCAGCTCGGCGGCAAGACCGCGCCGGAGTTCTTCGATGTCTGCTGTCGCCACCGTCCTGTGGTCGGCCTCCTGGTTCATTGATTTTGCGCCATCCCCCGGCGCATCCCGCAGGGACGCGGCTACAGAAGGAGGCGGGACAAAATAGATGCCGTCGGTATCGACTTCGATGACCTGGGCGCCCCGCGCATTCAGCCAGTCGATCATTTTTTGCAAGAGCTCCCGCCCGATCTGGGTGACGCGCGCGGCCGCGTCAAAATCGGCGAAGTTTCCCTGGGCGAAACCGAGATAGCCGTAAAAGGAGTTAATCAGGATTTTGAAGGTGTTCTGGAGCGCGTGAAAATATTGTTGCTGCTTCCGATCCGTGGCGGAACGCATGCTCGCCTTCGCTTCAAGCCGGAAGGTGCGCAGATCGGTCAATAAGTGTCGGAAAATCTGGAGCTGATCGGTCGCCGGAAAGCAATCGAACTGCAGCATGATGGAGGGATAGAGCGAGGCGATGTCGCAATGCCAGACGTTGCGCGCGACGCCGGTGAAAAAGATCGCGGTGTAACCGCCTTCGAAACCGCGGACCATCGGCATCTCGGGGATGGAATGGCGTTTCCGGTAATAGTCGCGGAGGAAGAGCGCGTTAATCCGGGTCGCGTTGCCGCGCACAATCACATCCTGGTAGTTGTAGGGGAAAATTTGCGCCTGGATAAAATAACTCGGGCTGAGGAGATCGGCGACGGCCCGCGTTTCGCGCACGGCACAGAGGGCGCGTTGCTGGAAGCGTTCGGAATCTTCGAGATACGCGCGCTGAAGTTCCCGGCCGGTCAGGGATGAGATTTGGGCCTGGTCGACGAGTCCAAAATGCTGGGCCACGTCCATCCTTTCGAAGCCCGACAGGCTGCGCATGCCGACATCGTAGAATTGGGCGAGGAGAAAGGTGTCGACGAAATGCCGGCCGTCGATCGCGAACTTCGGGTAGTCGATCGTTTTCTCCGCGATCTGGAGCCGGGACGGACGAGAACGGAGGAATCCTCCACTCCGTCCCCAATCGAGTTTCACTTTAGCTTTGCGCGCACGCGCGACCAGATATGGCAGGTCGAAACGAAAAAGGTTGTGGCCTTCAATCACATCGGGGTCGCGCTCCCTGATGAGGGCGGTCAGACGCTTCAGCGCGGTCCGCTCCGACTCCTCCACATTGTTCGGATCGACTAAGATCAATTCTTCCCAGCCGCTGCTATCCGAGAGCGCAATGCTCATGATGTGGTCGGATGGCTGCGACGCATCGGGAATCTCGGTTTCACCGCCGATGAAGGAAAGAACTTCGAGCTGGATCCGGCGCAATTCTTCAAACGGAAGCCCTTTGAACAAGGTGCGTCCGGTCGCGGTGAGATAATGCTGAACCGGATCGCTCAGCGCGAAGAAGCTGCGGCCGGCGCTCTTGAGCCCATTGCGAAGGGCGATCAGTTCCTTCCAACTGTTGACGCTGATCCGCCAGCCATACCGCAAATCGCCTTCGAGTTTCTCGGCCTCGAGGTTGAGGTCAGTGACGTCGGAATCGCACCAGACAAACGGGTGAAACGGCTCGAGATCGACGGCGACCGAACCGTCGGTCTCGCGTCGGTAGACCTTGACGGTGCCCGTTTCGCCGAGCTCGATCGCAACGATCCGCAAAGTAGGGTCGGAGCCGAAGAGAAGCGTGTTTTCCTCGAACGCCATGGGCCAGCAACTACGCGGCGAAATTGCGCTGAATCAAGTGGCGGACTGACGGAGCTGTCATCCCGAGTCGCGTAGACGGCGAGGGACCTCGCATCTGCAATAAGGGGCGTTGGTGGCGATTGAACGCTGTTCGCATCTGAACCGCTCTCGCGAGGGTCGGACGCGAAACCGCGTGGCACGCAATGACATCAGAGAGCGCGCTTCCTGCGACTGAGAGGTCCCTCGGCGTCTGCGCGCCTCGGGATGACAGGCATTATCAACACGCGCGGTCTCATTCGCCCTATGCTTTTTCACTGGCGGTCTGGTATAGGTGCCGGATGAAGATTCGCCTGTTTTCAATCGCGCTCTCGCTCGCTGCCACTCCACTTCTCGCGCAACAAAGCCCGCAAACGCTCGCAGACGCCGAACTACCGTCGCTCTTGACGATCTACAAGGATCTTCACTTACATCCCGAACTATCCACCCACGAGGAACGCTCCGCCGCGATCGTGGCGAAGGAATTGAAAGCCGCCGGCTGCGAAGTCACCGATCACGTCGGCAAGTACGACAAACCGGGGCTGACCTCATTTGGAGTCATAGGCGTTATGAAAAATGGCGCCGGACCGACGGTCGCGATCCGAACGGACCTGGACGCGTTGCCTGTTCACGAAGAGACCGGTGTTCCCTACGCCAGCACCGTGACGACGAAAAACGATGCCGGCCAGGAAGTCTCGGTCATGCACGCCTGCGGTCACGATATTCACATGTCGACGTTTATCGGCACCGCGCGCGCGCTCGGGAAACTGAAAGACAAATGGCAGGGCACGATTATTTTCATCGGCCAACCCGCAGAGGAAACAGTCGGCGGCGCGCGGGCGTTGTTAAAGGATGGGCTCTACACCCGCTGGCCCAAACCGGATTACGTCTTGGGGTTGCACGACGACGCGGAGATTGCCACCGGCCAAATCGGTGTCACCGAGGGATACTGTTACGCCAACGTCGATTCAGTTGACGTGACCGTCCGCGGTGTGGGCGGACACGGCGCCTATCCCCACAAAACCAAGGATCCGGTCGTGCTCGCGGCCGAGATGGTCACGGCGTGGCAGACGATCGCCAGCCGCGAAAACAATCCGATCGACCCCATTGTTATTACCGTCGGTTCAATCCACGGCGGCACGAAGCACAACATCATTTCCGACGAAGTAAAAATGCAGCTCACGGTCCGCACCTATAAACAGGAAGTGCGCGATCGTGTCCTGGCGGCAATCGAACGGATCGCGAAAGGCGTCGCTGCCACCGCCGGCGTTCCGGACGACCGAATGCCGATCGTACAGGTGGAGAAAGACCAATACACCCCTGCGACCTACAACAACCCAGAGCTAACCAAACGCGTCACAGCCACCTTGAAGACCGCGATCGGAGCCGCCAACGTCGTAGTGAAAGATCCGACGATGGGAGGCGAAGATTTCAGCGAATACAGCCTGCCGGATCATTCGATCCCGGCGTTTATGTTCAATGTGGGCGCAGTCGATCCCGCGAAGGCGGCCGAGAGCAAGACGACCGGAAAGCCGTTGCCAAGCCTGCACTCGAGCAAATTTGCCCCGGTGCCCGAGCCAACGATCCGGACCGGCATGATCGGAATGGTCAGCGCCGTGCTGGAGCTGATGAAGAAGTGATCTGCGCGCTTTAGCGACCCCTTGAGGCTGCGCCACAGTTTACTTCACCCGAACGTTCTTGCGCAGGAAGGTCGGGATATCGAGGTCCTGGCCTTCCACAATCGTCGGTTCGCTTTTCTCGAAACGGCCGCGCGTGACCGGCTCGAATTGCAGCACCTCTTGTTTGGCGTGCACTTTCTTTTCTTCAACCGGCTTCGGCTCCTTGAAGGGAACCGGTTTTTTCTTGGGCAGGATCAGACGCGGCGGCGATGGCGGCGGTGCTTCGTCGGGAGCCGGTTCCTCCGGCACAGACATCACCCGGGCAGTCTCACTCTCGAACCCGGCGGTCTCGCTCTGGAACGCGGCAGTCTCGCTTTCGATCTCGGCGGCGGGCTCTGGTTCTTCCACCTGGATTAATTCATCGGCAAAAACGGGAGTTTCGGCGACGGGCGCCGGCGGTTCTTCCGGTTGCTCCCAGATTGGAGGCGGCGGTGGCGCCACCGGTTCGGGCGCCGGAACGGGTTTCGGCTGGACAACGCTCACCGAGGGCGTGGATACCGAGGCCCTCTCCTCCTCTGTCGCCAGCGAACTGATCAACGTGACGCTCAAGCGATTCCCCATCCGTCCATCGACCGATGTGCCAAAGAGAATCTGCGTGTGATCGTTGATATGCCGGCCGAGGTCCTGCATGAGAATTTCGACTTCGGACAGTGTCATGCCCGGTCCGCCGGCGACTTGAACGAGAACGTGAGACGCATCAGCGAGCATCCGGCCACGGTCCATTAGGGGATTTTTCAGCGCCTGCGTGAGCGCATCGTGCGCGCGATTATCGGAATCCGATTCACCGAAACCGAAAAGACATCGTCCACTCGGGCTGCGCAGAGCGGCCAGCAAATCGTCGAAACCGATTCGAATCAGGCCGGGCCGCTGGATCAGGTTCACGATCGAGCGAACGCTTTGGCTGATTGTGACGTCGGCGACCGCGAATGCCTGATGAATTCCCGCCTTCGGCGCGACCATGTCGCCCATACGATCGTTTTCAAAACAGATGACGGCGTCGGCATTCTCGCGCAATCGGTCGAGCGCTTCCCGGGCCTGACTCATGCGCCGTTTCCCCTCGAAAGCGAAGGGCAGCGTCGCAAAGACTGCAACAAGCGATCCGGCTTCGCGGGCGACCTGCGCCACCGCGGGCGCGGCACCCGAACCCGTGCCGCCCCCCAGGCCGGCGCAGAGGAAAACCATTCTCGTGTCCGCGAGCGCCCGCCGGATTTCATCGGCGGATTCGTAGGCGGCGTTGTAACCAAGCTCGGGATCCCCGCCGGCGCCGAGACCACGAGTAACGGTGCGACCGAGCTGAACCTTGTGCGCGGCCACCGAACTGGCCAGCGATTGCACGTCGGTGTTGATCGCGATGAGCTCGGCCTTGCTCAGACCGTCGAGCACAATTCGATCGAGCACATTGGACCCGGCGCCGCCGATACCGACGACTTTGATGGGAATTTCCTCTTCCTGTTTTTCCGGCATGCTGTAGTTGCGGCTGAGTTGGATCATAAGCGTGCTGAGTTGAGGTCTGCGTTTCGGGTCATGAGCGCATTCCGTGGAAAATTCTTCCGATCAAGCTACCAATGCGGCCACGGGGGCGGCGATCGACCTGGACGGCCTGCGCGTACTTGATCAACCCGATCGCGGCGGAAAACTGCGGATTTTCGAAGGCCGATGTTAGCCCGGACATCGTCTGCGCATGAGCTACGCGCGCGGGCAACTCGAAGATTTCCTCGGCCAGATGGTCGATGCCACTCAGATGGCTGCATCCGCCGGTGATGAAGATGCCCTCGCCGATGTAATTGATAAACGGTTCCTCTTCCAGCTGCCGTTTCAGCAGCTCGAACGTTTCGCGCAGCCGCAGATGAATGATGGTGTTAAGGGTTTCCCGTTCGATCTCCTTGCCGGCAAAACCGGAATCATCCTTCAGCAAGACGGTGTCGCCCGGCAGGCAATTGCCCAGCGTGACGCTGCCCTCCTCGATTTTCAGTTTCTCCGCGCGGGTCATCGGAATGCGCAGGCCCATCGAGATGTCGTTGGTGATGTGGTCGCCGCCTACTCCAAGGACGCCGCTTTGTTTAACGGCACCGTCCACATACAGAATGTAGTCCGTCGTGCCGCCCCCAATGTCGATCACGAGCGCGCCGAGATTCTTTTGCTGCTGCGTCAGCACAACCTGCGCGGCCGCGAGCGCGGTGAAGACGACGTCCTCCACTTCCAGCGGCAATTCCTTCACGCAGCGAATTGTGTTCTGAATGCGGGTCCGCACTCCGTGGATGACGTGAAAATCCGCCTCCAGTTTTTCCCCGAGCATGCCCACGGGGTTGAGCACGCCGTCCTGCCCGTCCACGTGGTAATGCTGAATAATCGAATGGAGAAAGGCGTTGGGGGCGGGAATGCTCACTTCGCGAGCGTTGATCTTTACGTCCTCGATGTCCTGCTCGTCGATTTCCTCGCGATCGTCCGGGACCATGACGCAACCGCGGTTGTTAAAACTTTGAATGTGCG
Organism: Verrucomicrobiota bacterium; assembly: GCA_003218305.1. Classification (GTDB taxonomy): domain Bacteria; phylum Verrucomicrobiota; class Verrucomicrobiia; order Chthoniobacterales; family UBA10450; genus AV80. Next base: position 22,922 of record QHMY01000046.1, on the reverse strand, counting down.
AACCAGCGACGCCGACGTAGACGCTACGGATCATGACGTCGCTCTTTGTTTCGGCGTCCACCACCGCTTCATGCACGCACTTCATGGCCGTTTCGAAATCGACGATTTCTCCTTTCCGCACGCCGCGGGACGGCGCCTGGCCCACGCCCAGAATTTTGATCGTGCCGTCGGGGCGGCCCTCGCCCACGACGACGCAAATCTTCGATGTTCCAATTTCGAGGCCAACCATGAGATCGCTGCTTGCCATTTCGCTTAATCCTTTCTGTTTTTCCGAAGGGGAATTGCTTTGCGGACCGACGGCGCGGACGCGTTCGAGCGCGGCTTCTCCGCCACGGCCGGAGGTTCCGCCCTGGCCATGGGATGAACCGGGAGCGCTTTCAAAATTCTCGGCTCCGAGCCTTCCGGGTCGATCGTTTCGTTAATCACATCCACTGAATTCTTGGTGAAGGTCACGGGAATATTTCGCTGCACGAGCAGGTTCACCGTTTCCAGTTCGCGCCTCGCATCGTCGGCATACACGAGAAATTGCTCGAGCCGCTGCAATTGGATGTCCAAATTCTCGAAGCCAAACGTAACGCGGGTGTGGTTCTTGTCTGAAACAAGCAGACAATATCCTTTCGAGACGTCGATCTCGCGAACTTGAAAGCGGGTTTGCATAAAGCTGCGCGTGCTCAGGCGCAGAAGTTCAAGCGCCGCTTTCGCTTCGAACGAACCGACGATTTTGCCCGGCTCGAGCGATTCGCTCGTGCATCCCGTGATCAGCGGCAGGCCGAGGTATTCAGGCAACAACTTCTTTTCTTTCATCAGAACGCCCCGCGCGTCCACCAGAAAAGCAACCTCGGAGGCAAATGGATCGGAGATTTGTTTGTCGGACGTGATCCAGGCGATGGGCTTGCGCTCAACCAGGCGAATATCGATTTCTCCCGGCAGCTTCCGCATCACCTGCACTTCGTCGACCTGCGGGAGCTGCTGCAGGCGCTCCTGGACCTGCCCGAGATTCACCATGAAAATATTTTCGCCTTCGTGCAGGTCGGCAGTTTTCAAAATCTGATCGCGTTGCAGCGTTCCGTCGGTCTGCACGTCGATCTGGCTCAGCTGATAGTCCGGATTTTCAAAGAAGAGCCGTTTCGCTCCCAGCCGAACGCTGAAAAAGACCCCGACGCAAACGCCCGCGGCCAGGACAATCTTCGAAGCGATCACCAGAACGCGCCGGTTGCGATGCTGGGTCGCCTTATGGGATCGAACCCGGACGTCGAGAAGATGCTGCTGGCGACGTTGCCGTGGATTCGAAACGCGTTCGTTTCGGGCGCGCGGGCTTTGTTTTTTCGCTCTCATCGACTTGCCACGGCCCTCCGCTCCGAAAGCTCAATAATCCGCGCACACAATTCGGCGTAACCGATGCCAGCAGCAGCCGCTGCCTCCGGCAGCAAACTCGCCTCCGTCATTCCGGGAATAGTGTTCGCCTCGAGCACAGCCAGCTCGCCCGCCTCGGGTAGAAGGATATCCACCCGCGAATACACCTGCAGCCCCAGCGCGCGATGCGCCCGCAGAGCGAGCTCCTGGATGATCCGCGTTTGATCCTCCGGAATTTTCGCCGGACAAACATGCTCGGCGCCTCCTTCCGCGCCTGGATTCAGGAACGGATACTTGTTCGTGTAATCGTAAAAGCCGCCCTTCGGAATGATTTCCAAAATGGGCAGGGCCTGGTCGCCGAGAATGCCGATGGTGAGTTCGCGACCTGGGATGAATTTCTCGACCAGAAGTTCACGATCGTACCTCCCCGCATCCGCCATAGCGGCATCAACTTCCCGCTCACTCTTGATGATATGCACGCCGACCGTCGAGCCCTGCCGCGGCGCCTTGATTACGAACGGAATTGGAATCGTCGGGCGCTGGCCAATGGTCACGACTTGCCAGTAAGGCGTGCTAACTCCGTGCTGACGAAATGCCTCCTTGGAACGAATCTTATCGAAGGCCAGCTCGCTTTCGGCGACGCCGTCTCCGGTATAGGTAATTCCGCGGTGCTCCAGAATTCTCTGCACCTGGCCGTCTTCCCCAAACGTTCCGTGGATCGCGAGGAAGGCCAGCTCAACGCCGGAAGGCAATTCGAAGTCCGGACCTTTCACATCGACCTCCACGACCTCCGCGCCTAGCGAACGGAGCGCCCGGGCCACGCCCTGGCCCGTGGCAAAGGAAACGTCCCGCTCTGAGCCGGGTCCGCCCATCAGCACCGCGATTTTTTTCGGCAGCATCGCTCTCACGCTTCCTCCCCCACGATTTGCACTTCCGTTTCCAGCTCGACGCCGCGCTCGGTCAGCGCGACCTGCTTGATCTTTTCAATCAGCTCGAGCACCTCCGCCGCGGTGGCTCCGCCTTCGTTGATGATGAAATTTCCGTGAACCTCCGAGACCCGGGCGTGGCCGACCCGCGCATTCTTAAGTCCCAGCTCGTCCACCAGTTTTCCGGCCGGGCCGCTCCCGGGGTTCTTGAAAATACAGCCTGCGCTTTTCGCGCTCGGTTGGGTGGTCCTGCGTTTCTCCTGCGACTCCTCCAGGCGGCGGGTGATCTCTTCCAGCGGCGTGGTGAATCCCCGAAAGACCGCGGAAACCGCATAGTTGTGGTCCAGCGAAGGAACGTGGCGATAACCGATCTCCAGTTCCGCCGGCGTTTTCGTGTGGACGTTCCCCTCGCCGTCGAGATACCGGACCCGCACAACGTTTTCAAAAGTTTGCGAGCCCATGGCGCCGGCATTCATCCGCAACCCGCCTCCCACCGCGCCCGGAATCCCTTCCATCCACTCCAGCCCGCCGAGACCCGCAGCCTTGCCCGCATAAGCGACTTGCTTGAGTTTGGCGCCCGCCCCTGCCGTGATTTCGCTCCCGACGACCTCCACCTTGTCGAAATCGCCGCCGCACGGATGAACCACCACACCGCGGATCCCACCGTCGCGGACGAGGAGATTCGATCCCCTGCCAATCACAAAAAGCGGCAAATTTTCGAGGTGGCAATAGCGGATGAGATCGGCAAACGCCGTCTCGTTTCGCGGTTCCACCCAAAACTGGGCCGGCCCACCCACGCGCAGAGTCGTGTGTTTCGCCAGCGGCTCGTAAAGGCGCACGTCGCCTTCCTCACCAACAATTTCCTTCAACCGTTCGGCGATGACCAGATCGGCTGCGAGAATCGAAAGCTGTTCATGGATGTTACCGGCGCCCAGGCTCAAAATCAGGTCGCCCGCCGCGATCATATTGCCGACGTCCGAGTGAAGACGATCCAGCCGCGGTTGATAGCTCGCACCCTTGTGCCCGTGCGCCACGATTTCGTCGACAATGGTTTGCCCGGTGACGCCGGGAAGCGGGGCCTCGCTCGCCGGGTATATGTCGGTCACCACAATCCGGTCGGCGTGGTCGAAAGCGCGGCCAAACTCATGCCGAAGCGCGCTCGTCCGCGAGTAGCGATGCGGCTGAAACATCGCCAGAACCCGATTGCGGCCGGCCGACTTCGCCGTTGCCAGCGTCGCGCGAATCTCCGTCGGATGATGGGCGTAATCATCGACCAGCATAAACCGATCGCTCTGGTATTTGATCTCGAAACGCCGCCGGGCGTGCTCGAAGCGGCGGAGCGACGCGGCGATTTTTTCGAATGGTATGCCCAGCTCCGTGGCGATCGCAATCACTCCGAGCGAATTGCTCACATTGTGGCGGCCCGGCACATTCAGGACGGCTTCGCCCAGCTTCTCGCCCCTCCGAGATACACAAAAGACGGAGGCGAAATCCCGAAGGTCGATGTCGGTGCCGTGATAATCCGCATCCGGAGCCAGGCCAAAGGAGATCGAACGGGGGTGCGCACTGCAAACTCTCCGGGCATGCGGATCGTCGGCACAATAAAAGGCCGGCCCGGATGTTTGATCGAGGAGTTGGGCGAACACGCGTTCGATCGCGGCCAGGTCCGCATAAAAATCGAGATGTTCTTCCTCGATGTTCAGGATGAGAGAGTGTTCCGGCTTGAAGAAACGCAACGTCCCGTCGCTTTCGTCCCCTTCTGCCACAAAATATTCGCCGCGCCGATCCCAATGGGCGTTTGAACCGAGCAGGGGGATTTCCGCTCCAACATAGTGGGACGGATGCAGACCTCCTTCGCGCAACACGTGCGCCGTCATGGCGGACGTAGTCGTCTTGCCATGCATTCCCGCGATGACAATCCCGCGCTTGCCCGACATGATTCCGGCCAATGCCTCGGCCCGGCGGAGGAGAGGCGTTCCCGCGGCGCGCGCGCCCACGAGAACCGGGTTTTCCTGCTTGATCGCGGAGGAAAAGATCACCATCTCGGCATCGCTGGCGTCCTCGGCTCGATGTTGAACATGGAAGCGAAGTCCCATCCGCTGCAGGCGGTCAGTTTCCAGCGACCCCACCTTGTCGGAGCCGCTCACGTCGTGGCCCAGTTCGAGCAGGAGCGCAGCGATACCGCTCATCCCGCTCCCCGCAACGCCCACCAGGTGAATCCGGTGGCGCTCGTGCGTCAGAAATTTTGGCAGATCGATATCAGAGGCGAGCGTCATGACTGGGCTGCGTATATCTTTCCATCGTTTCCACCACGAGCGCGGCTGCGTTTTTTGGCGCGAGTTGCGCGGATTTCTCCGACATGCCAAGCAGCTTCGAAGGGTCGCTGGTCAACTCCGTAATTTTTCGCGCGAGCAGATCGCCCGTAATTTCGACCTCTTTCAGAATGATGCCGGCCTCGGCGCGGGCGAAAATCTCCGCGTTCCGCGTCTGGTGATCTTCGGCGGCATAGGGAAAAGGAATGAGGATGGCGGGCAGCGAAAAGGCGGCGAGCTCCGCAAGACTGGCCGCTCCGGAGCGGGCGATGGCGAAATCGGCGGCGCTATAAACCTCCTCCATGGCGTGATGAAAGGCTGCAACATGGGAGGGTATTTTTTCCTGCTGATAACTGTCAGCGACGAGTTGTTCCTCGCGGGCGCCGGAAAGATGAATCACCTGAAGGGGAGCGCCCTGGAGCGCCGGCAACGATTTAATCATGGCCTGGTTGATGCCGGTCGCTCCCTGGCTTCCTCCCATGACCAGAAGCGTCGTCAGATCCTCGCGCAGACCAAGCCGCTGCCGCGCGATCTTTCGATCCAAACGCTGAAGTTCCTTGCGAATCGGAGTGCCGGTGACTTCCGTTCGCACCTTGGGGAAAAAGGGCGCGCATTCCTTAAACCCGAGCAGAACAGCACGCACCATTCGCGCCGTGAGCCGGTTGGCCTTTCCGGGAATCGCGTTGGACTCATGAATGAACGTCGGAACCCCGCGCATTTTTCCCGCGAGCACGGGCGCGGTGGAGGTGAAACCACCCATCCCGAGGACAACATGCGGTTTGAATTTCCGATAGATGCCGCGGCAAATCGAAAGACTCTCGTTGAATCGACGCAGGAACCCGAGAATCGCGGGGGAAAAGGGCGAAGGAAGGCCAATCGTTGGCAGCTTATGAAATCGGAAGTCGCCGTGACCGGAGAGAGCAAGCGCGTCAATTTCCTTTTCGGAGACGAAGAGGATCACTTCGTGCCCCCGGGCGCGGAGAACTTCCGCCACCGCGAGCCCCGGAAAGAGATGCCCGCCCGTTCCGCCGCATGCGATCACGGTGTTCATGAGGTAAGATTTATTGCTCGCATTAGATTCTCGGCGTGGTTCGCGCCTGGATCATCGTCCGCTTCTTGTTCGCTGGTTCGAGCACTCCCTGGCGGTAGATGTTCAGGAGTATCCCAATTCCAAAAAGGCACGCCGCCAAGTTCGACCCGCCATAACTCACGAACGGCAGCGGCAAGCCCTTGTTCGGCAGGAGCGAGGTCGTGACCCCGATGTTGACCGCCGCTTGCAAGGAAAGCAGCGACACAATCCCGCACCCGAGCAGCAACCCGGCGCGATCCTTCGCGTGGAGCGCGATCATCATCCCGCACACAATGATTACGACGAAAAGAAACACGACGAGCAAACTCACCCTCAAGCCAAGTTCTTCGCCGATCATCGGGAAGATGAAGTCGGTGTGGGCATAGGGCAGGTAAGCCATTTTTTGCCGCCCATTCCCGAGGCCGAGACCTTCCATCCCTCCGCTGCCCCACGCGATCAAGGCCTGCATTTGCTGCAAGCCGGCATCGTCCTTGAACCGTTCGGGATCCATGAACGCCGATAGACGGCCCATCCGCTCCGACATATGGGTTGCGACGAAGAGGATGCCGGCGACGCCGCTTAACGAAAGCAGACCGAGGAGAGCCGGGTGGGTCCCGGCGACAAACATGATGACAAACATCGTCGCTCCGATTAGCGCGGTAGTTCCCAGGTCGACCTCGGTCACAATCAACAGCAAGAGGGCAACGACGATGGCGAATGGGTAAACGAAACCCTGCAGGATCCGATTCGCTTCCTTTTCATAGCGGGCAAACCACCAGGCCAGGAAAAAAACGGCTGCGATCTTGGCGATCTCGGACGGCTGAAACGTGAACGGGCCGACGCCGACCCAGCGACGGGAGCCGTTGATCCGCATGCCCAGATGGGGGACAAAACAAAGCGCGAGGGTAATGAAAGCCAGGCCAAACCAGATCCACCAGGTTCGTTGCCAGAAATGGTAATCGACCAGGGCCGCTACCGTGCAGACCACGAGGCCGACACCGAGCCAAACCAATTGTCTCTTCATGAAAAAATAGACGTCGCCATGACTGTTTCGCGCGAACGCGCTGGTGCTGAAAAGCATGACGATGCCGATAACGAGCATGCCAAGAACAGCCAGGAACAAAAAATAGGCGCTCTTGCGATGCATTTAGTTTCGTGGTGGCGGCGGCACTGGCGGACAAAAGTCCCGTCCATCCGTGCGATAAGAGCGCGCCAAGGCGAGCGGCGCTGTCCTCGCTCGATGTTTCATTAGTCCCCTTTCTTTTTGGGCTTAACTGGAACGATCAGTTTCTGCCCGATTTGAAGCTTATGCGGATCGTCGATGTGGTTCGCCGCCATCAGATCGTCGTACGGAACCTTCAACTTGCGCGCGATCGAAACGGGTGTGTCCCCTTTCGCGACGACGTAACTTTTCGAAACGTCCGATTTCGCCGCCGTTTTCTCCGCTGGTTTTGCGGGGTCGCTCTTGCGCTCCTCCTTCGCGACTGTTTTGGGCGGCGCCTTCAGGGCCTTCGCTTCGTCACTCTTCGTCGAAGCGACCACAGTCGGCATGTCGGGTTTCGTCGGGGCAGCTGGCACGGTCTTGGCCGTCGCGCTTTCCGTCGGGATCGGCGGGGGCGGACCCTGCCGCGTTTTGATCGTATTGAAAGCAATGATGCCGGCGACGGCCACGACGTGAAGCACGAGGACAATGAGCAGAGCGCGGGAGAGCTTCATGTTCGGCTCGGACATCTCTTCGTAATCCATTTCCGCCGCGCCCCCCAGCGCGCGACGCGCAGTGGTGGCGCGCAGCTTTTTGCGCGTGAGGAGCTGAGGTAGTTTCATGATTTACTTGGGTAAGGCGTGCACCAGGGCACGAAATTGATCGCCGCGATCGGCGTAGCTTTTAAACATGTCGAACGAAGACGTGCCCGGAGAAAAGAGGACGACTTCACCAGGCTGGGCGAGCGCACGCGCCCGTTCCACGGCGTCGGCCAGGGAATGCGCGATTTTGCAGGGAACGGCGTCCTTCCAGTCCTGCGCGATGCGCTCCGCCATTTCTCCGATCAGGACCGCAGCTCGGACTTTCTCGGAAACAAGGGGCCGCAGAGTTTCGAAGGTGAATCCCTTGTCCTTGCCACCGGCAATCAGAATCACGTTCTTGTTTTGCGCCAGCAGTCCTTTCTCGACCGCGTCGAGATTTGTCGCTTTTGAATCGTTGATGTAACTGACGCCGCCGACTTCCCGCACGAACTCACAACGATGTGGCTGCGGCTCGTAAACGCAGAGCGGCGGCACCATTTGTTCGAACGACAAGCCGCGCTCCAAACCAACGGCGAGCGTCGCCATAACGTTTTCGATATTATGCGAGCCGCGCAATTTGGTGTCCGCCATCCGCAAAACCGGAGTGTTTTGGTAGACAATCGATCCGCCTTCGAAACGAAAATCCGCGAGATTGGCGTAGGCGCTGAAAGTTACCTTCCGGGCCGCGATCTTCGGCAGAGTTTCGCCAGCGTTCACCACCGCCACGTCATCCGCCGTCTGATACTCAAAAATGCGCAGCTTGGCCGCGCGATACTCGGCGACCGAGGGATATCGATCGAGATGGTCCGGAGCGAAATTTAACCAGACGCTGATGGAAGGCCGGAAAGTCCGGATGGTCTCAAGCTGAAAGGAGCTCACCTCCACGGTGAGCACGTCGAGGTCACGCTGCTCCAGTGCGACTTCGGAGAGCGGTTTGCCGATGTTGCCACAGGCAATGGTGCGCTGGCCGCACGCATTCAACATTTGCGCGAGCAATTCCGTGGTCGTCGTCTTTCCGTTCGTGCCGGTAATGGCGATGACCGGGATGTCGACGGATCGCCAGCCCAGCTCGAGTTCGCCGATTGTCTCGATATTTCGCGAGGAGAAATTGGTCGCCAACGGCGAAATCGGATCGATGCCGGGACTCAGGACAACCAGATCGTAGGAGGAAGAATCTTTCTCGGCCGCAGGCCCGCACCGCACCTCGGCGCCACGCGCGCGGAGATTTTCCACCGTCGTTTTCAGCAAAGTCTTTTCATCGGCGGTGTCGAGGACAGTGACTTCTGCTCCCTCGCTTCGCAGCAACAGCGCGGCGGCGGTTCCGCTCAATCCCGCCCCCAGCACCGCAGCTTTTTTGCCCTGGTATTTCACGTTACCTCAGTTTCAGCGTGGCCAAGCCGAGAAGGGCGAAGATGGCCGACAGAATCCAAAACCGCACAATGACGGTATTTTCATGCCAGCCGGTCAGCTCGAAATGGTGGTGGATCGGCGACATCGCGAAAATGCGTTTGCCGGTCAACCGGAAGCTCAGGACCTGAAGGATCACGGAAGCTGCTTCGATAACGAAGACACCGCCCACGACCGCCAGGAGGAATTCCTGTTTGCAACAGATCGCGATGACGCCGATGACGCCGCCGATCGCGAGCGCACCCGTGTCGCCCATGATGACTTTCGCGGGATGGCAATTAAACCAAAGGAAGCCCAGACCGGCTCCGACGAGCGCCGAACAAACCACCGCGAGCTCGCCTGCATAAGAATAAAACGGGACCTGGAGGTACTCCGCGATGCGGAAGTTCCCCGCCGCATAGGAAAGCAGGGCATAGGCAAAGGCGACCGTGATCGTGCAACCAATCGCAAGGCCATCCAGACCGTCCGTGAGATTGACTGCATTGGAGGAGCCGACAATGACGAAGGCGAAAAAGATCAGAGTGAACCAACCCATGTTCGGGATGACCGGCAGCTTGAAGAACGGCAGATAAAGCGAACGGGCCTGGACTTCGATGAGGGGATTGGTCAGGAACACGGTCGTCACGACGGCCGCGAGAATGATTTGGAAAAGCAATTTGAGCCGGCCGCTGATGCCATCGGATTTCTTTTTTGTGACCTTCAAGTAATCATCCGCAAACCCGAGAGCCCCGAGATAGACCATGCTGAAAAGCGCCAGCCAGACGAAGCGGTTGTCCGGCCGTGCCCAAAGACCGCTCGCGAGGACGACGGCACCGATGACCAGGACACCTCCCATGGTGGGAATGCCTTGCTTGGCGCTATGCAATTCCGCCAGCCGATGCACTTCGTCCGCTGTCCGGATCGGCTGGCCGACCTTGAGCGCGATCAGTTTTCTGATCACAAAATTGCCGAAAGTCAGCGAAAGAATAAAAGCTGTGACCGAGGCGGCGATAGCCCGAAAGGTCACGTAACTAAAGACGTTAAAGCCTTTGATCTGCTCGCTCAGATTGTGGAGGTAATACATCATGGCGACACCTCCGCGGTTGGTTGGCGCTTTGAAAACGCTTCCATCACTCGCTCCATCCGGGCGGATCGGCTGCCCTTAACCAAAATCAAATCACCAGGCGACGCCGTTTCCGAGAGGCGCCCGGCGGCTTCCTGCGGATCGGCGACTGAAACGCTCAGTTTCAAACCGGCCTTTTTTGCGGCCTGCGCCATTTCCGCACCGATCGGCCCGACCGCGATCAATTCGTCCACGCCAACGGCGGCCGCCGTCTCACCGACCTCGCGGTGGCGCGGCGTCGATTCGTCGCCAAGTTCGCTCATTTGACCGAGCACGGCGATCCGCCGTCCCTCCGTATCCAGTTCCACGAGCGTGCGAAGCGCCGCTTTCATCGAATCGGGATTGGCGTTGTAACTGTCATCGATGAATTGAATGCCATTGATCTCCTTGATTTGCAGACGCGCTTTGGTCAGTGGCGTAGAGGCCAGACCTGCCGCGCACTCCTCCAGCGAAAGCCCAAAGAGCCGGCCGGCCGCTACAGCCAGCACCGCGTTTTGCACCATGTGAATCCCAGGGACCGGCAGTTGCGCGCGGCAACGGTGCGCACCTTCCAGGATGGTGAATTCGCTTCCGGTCGCGCTCTGGCTCACTTCGCTCGCGCGCATCTGGCCGTTCTCGATGCCGGCCAGAACTACGCGCGCGCGCGTCCGTGCCGCGATTTCCCGGCTGTAGGGATCGTCCGCATTCAGGATCACCGTTCCGTCCGGGCCGACCGCTTCCGCCAGCGCGCCTTTTTCTGCGGCAATGGCTTCGCGGCTGCCCATGAATTCGATGTGGGCCAGACCGACGTTCGTGACGATGGCTGCATCAGGCACGGCGAGCTTCGCGAGCGCGGCGATCTCTCCCGGATGATTCATGCCGATTTCCCAGACGGCGATTTCATCACTCGCAGAGGCAGCCAGCATCGTTTGCGGAAGGCCGACGTGATTGTTGAAATTTCCTTCAGTCTTTGTGACCCGGAATCCGCGAGACAGAGTGGCCGCGACAAAATCCTTAGTGCTCGTCTTACCGTTGCTTCCGGTAATGGCGATGACCTTGAGCGGCAGCGATTTCCGGTAGTTAGCCGCCAGCGTTTGATAACCAACGAGCGTGTCCGGGACGCGGATTAGCGCAAAGTTTTTCGGGGTCGCACCTTTCCAAGTCTCCTCGACCATTGCGCCCAGAGCGCCGCGGTCCACCGCTTGCTCGATGAATTTGTGCCCATCGAAGTTCTCGCCGCGCAATGGAACAAAGAGATCGCCCGGTTGCAATGTTCTCGAGTCGGTACTGACCTTCGAAACCAGGGCACCGGCATCGCCCGCGACCAACATGCCCTGCGCGAATTCAGCGATCTGGTGGAGTGATAGTGAATCCATGATCAGAAGGCGAGCGGATGATTTTCTAAAGCGTTACGCGCCACCTGGATGTCGTCGAAGGGCACCGTGTGATCGGCAAATTCCTGGTACGCTTCATGGCCTTTGCCGGCGATGAGAACAATGTCGCGCGGTTGGGCCAGCTCAATGGCGCGGGCGATCGCTTTCGCGCGATCGGGTACCTTTTCGTAATTATGCGACCGAAAACCCTGCTCGACTTCCGCGATGATAGCGTCAGGATCTTCTTTCCGCGGATTGTCCGAGGTGATGATGCCGTAATCGGCGTTTTGATCGACGACGCGTCCCATGAGCGGCCGCTTCTGCCGATCGCGGTCGCCCCCGCAACCGAACACGACAATGAGACGCCTCGGCGACAACTCGCGAAGGGTCTTGATCACGTTGAGCAACGCATCGTCCGTATGCGCGTAATCGACAAAGATTTGAAACTGCCGTTTCGCCGGAACTGCTTCCAGCCGGCCCGGCACCTGGGGAGATCGTGACAGACTCAAGATTGCTTCACGCAGGTTGATCCCGAGGCTGCACGCCGCGGCGAGAGCAGCCATCGAGTTCGCGACGTTGAATCGGCCAATCAGCGGAACGCGCACGAGATAACTTTTCCCCCGGGCGTCGAGTTGATAAGAGGTGCCGGCAAACTCCGCGTGGTAATTTGATGCCCGGAAATCGGCACGAGCGCTCATTCCATAGGTGATCAGCGGCGTTTTCTTGTCCAACCGATCGACCAGTTGCGCGCCGTAGCGATCGTCGATGTTGATGACAGCGGTCGCGTTCGTTTTCGTCTTCTGTCCAGCAAGCGCGGTAAACAGTTGGGCCTTGGCCTCGAAGTAGTTCTCCATCGTCCCATGAAAATCGAGATGGTCCTGGGTCAGGTTCGTGAAGACTGCGGCATCCCACTCGAGGCCGCGCGTGCGATCCTGGGCGATGGCGTGAGATGACACTTCCATCGCGGCGGCCTTGCAACCGGCATCCGCCATTTGCGCGAGAAGTTCCTGGAGTTCGAGCGATTCCGGGGTCGTGCGGACCGCGGGGAGAACGCGGTCTCCGATTTCGTAGCGAACGGTTCCGAGCAAGCCGCAACGCAGCCCCGCTTTTTCGCAAATATGCTTCAGCAGAAACGTGGTGGTGGTCTTGCCATTGGTGCCGGTGACGGCAGCCATCTTCAGCCGGCGCATCGGTTGTTGGTAAAAGGCCGCACCGAGGTCAGCCAGGGCGCGGCGCGTGTTCTCGACCACCAGGCAGGTGACGCGCGCTTGTTGAACTTCCTGTTCCGTCACTATGACCGACGCGCCTTTTTCGATGGCCTGTTCGATGAATTGATGGCCATCGCTTTTTTCACCGCGCATTGCGACGAAAAGAAAGTTCCTTTGCACACGCCGCGAGTCATACGCGATGCCTTCCACGACGCGATCAAGCGGCCCGATGACTTGGCGGGGGGTAATGGCAGAGGCGAGAACTTTGAGCTGCATGAGGTGGCAAAGGGCGGGCGCAAGATGTTCAACGGCGCGGGGCATTGGTTAAGGCCACCCGGCCCGCGACGGGCGGTTTCCCCAGTTCTTCGTGCGGCTCAAGATCGAGATAGCGCGCGGCCTTTTCCGCTATGTGCGAAAAGATGGGCGCTGCGACGAGCCCGCCGTAGTTCAACTCCGGTTTCGTCGTGTGCGCGTCGTCCAGCACCACGAGTCCAACAAAAGCGGGATTTTCGGACGGCAGATAGCCGGAGAAGGAAACGACATATTTTCCCTGTTCGTATCCGCCCTTGGGATCCACTTTTTGCGCGGTGCCGGTCTTTCCCGCGATGGTGAAACCCGGGACAGCTGCCGCCGCAGCCGTTCCTCGATCGCTCACGACGCCGCGCAGGGCGCTTCCGATTTGAGCCGCCGTTTCCGGTGAGATGACCTGGCGTAGAACGACGGGCGAAAAAGTGCTCACAGTCTTGCCGTCCTGCGTTGTGATCGATTTGACGATGCGGGGCGTAACGAGTTTGCCTCCGTTGGCAATCGTCGCCATGGCGGAGGTCATCTGGAGCGGCGTTACACCGACTTCATGGCCCATCGGAATGCGCGTGATCGAGATCTTGCTCCAGTGTTGCGGCGGCCGAATCACGCCACCGATTTCTCCCGGCAGTTCAATTCCGGTGCGCTCGCCAAAGCCAAAGCGGCGAATGTATTCATAGAATTTCTGGTCGCCCACCGAAATGGCCAGCTTCGCCGCACCGATGTTGCTCGACTTGATGAGAATGTCCCGCACGCTCAGGTCGGCGTAAGCCTTGTGATCATGCAGCGGACGCCCCCCAACATTCCAAACGCCGTTCTCGCAAAAGATGGTCGTGTCGGGTCGAACTTTCCGCTCGTTGAGGGCGGCGGCCGCGGTGACGATTTTGAACGTGGAACCGGGCTCCATCATGTCGATGATGGCGCGGTTTTTCATCTGTTCCGGCTTCGCCTCCTGGCGCTGGTTGAGATCGAAGTGCGGGCGGTTGGCCATCGCGAGAATCTCGCCCGTCTGCGGACGCATCAGGATGATCGTGGCTTTTTGCGGCGTGTATTCGCGCATGGCTGCGTCGATTTCGTTCTCAACGATATTTTGCAAATTGAGATCGATCGTCAGATGCACCTGGTAGCCGTCGCGCGGCGTGCGCTCCTGTCCGCGGTAGAGCACGACTTCCTGTCCGGCCCGGTTGCGTTCGATGTAACGATAGCCATCCTGGCCATGAAGATATTCTTCCATGGAAGATTCCACCCCCTGAATGCCGTGGTGCTCGAAGTCCGTGAACCCGATGACGTGACAAAGCATCGAGCCGTTCGGGTAGATCCGCGTGGAATCCCGCTCAAAATAAATCCCACGCAGGTTTCCGACGCGAAGCTTCTCCTTCAAGGTCATCGCGATCGCTTCCGGCACCGCGCGCTTCAGGATGATGTAGCGCCGGTCGCCTTCCAATTTTTCCAACAGCTCGGCGGCCGGAATCTTGAGGGCGTCCTCCAGTAAAGGTATAACCGCCGCGCGATTGTTCAGGTGCGTCGCGTCGGCCACGATGGTCTCGACCGGCGCGTTGTGGGCGAGAACCTCGTTATTCGCGTCCAAAATCGAGCCGCGCTCGGCGTAGATCGCCTGTTTGTAGACGTGTTTTTCAGCCGCAAGCCCGGCGTACTCGTCGTGCTTGACCATCTGCAAATAGACAAGCCGGAAGGAAAAGACGCTGAATAGCGCCGTGAACCCGAGGCAGACCAGCGCACAGCGAATTCGGCTGTTCCAATTCATCGGCCAGCCCGTTTGTTGACCACTGGTTGGACGGCGTCTTCTCCGAGCGGACGCGACGTGCTGTTCAATCGCACGATGTCGCGCTCCAGGATCGAGACCATCTTGAGATAGCCCTCTTTCAGCCGGCGCTGCATCGCGGAGCGCGAGGTCAAAGCTTCGATTTGGACCCGAGCCACGTCGTTCTGGGCCCGCAAGCTGGTCAATTCATTTTCGAGCCCCTTCTTCCGATCGCCCAGATCGTGGAGCTGCAAGGTGAGGTAAACGTAGATCAGCCCGGTCATCGCCAGCGAGGCGGTAATAACGATCCACCGCGCCAGCGAAACCGCGTTGACGGAATTGAAGGCTTTGCGACGCGGTGCGTGCATTAGATTTTTTCAGCCACGCGCAACTTCGCGCTGCGCGAGCGTGGATTGATTCGTTGTTCGTTTTCGCCGGGCTCGACCGGCTTCGCCGTAATGAGGCGCAAGGCGAAAGCCGGATTGGGTCGCGGCTCCGGCCACTCCGGTCGATCGAGCGTCTCGCGGCTGCGGTCGCGGAAGAAATTCTTGATGATCCGGTCTTCCAGCGAATGAAAGGTAATGACCGCGATCCGTGCGCCGGATTCGAGCCGCGCGGTCAGGACGCGCAGACCCTCTTCCAGGGCGCCGAGCTCGTCGTTCACTTCCATGCGCAACGCCTGGAAAACCTGGGTCGCGGGGTGACGTCGTCCATGGCGCCAGACGATTTTTTCGACGGCTTTGGCCAGCTGGGTGGTATCGTAAAAGGGAGTGGTCTTGCGCTGCTTGACCAGTTGACTGGCAATGCGCCGCGCGGCCGGTTCTTCGCCCAATTCACGGAAGAGCCGGGTGAGTTCCTCTTCGGAATAGGAATTGACGATGGTCGCTGCTGTGAGTTCGCGGCGTGGGTCCATCCGCATGTCGAGCGGCCCGTTGCGCATCACGCTGAAGCCGCGTTCCGCGTTTTCCAACTGGCGCGACGAGACGCCAAGGTCGAGCAATGCACCGCCGATACTGACGATTCCAAGCTGATCGAGGACTTCACCGGCGTGGCGGAAATTGATCTGCCGCAGAGTCACCCGGCCGCCAAAAGGAGTGAGCCTTTGGCTGGCGTGGGCGATCGCATCGGGGTCCTGGTCGAGGGCGAGAACATCTGCGCCGGTGCGCAGGATTTCCTCGGTGTGGCCCCCCCCGCCGCAAGTGGCATCAACGATCAATGCTCCCGGGCGCGGCGCCAGCAGCTCAAGCGCTTCCGCGGCGAGCACCGGTCGATGATAGGTAATATCCTCCATTTCCTCCGCCTTCTCCTCGACCTCCAAGGGGCCGGTCGCGAACCAGATGGGCCGCTCAAACAGCAACGCATTCATTATCTCTTCCTCTCGACCCTACAGCCCGATCACATTGGCGACGTGCTGGTAGGTCGGCGTCTCTTCGTCTTGAGCACGCTTCCATTTTTGCAGATTCCAAATTTCAAAACGGCCGTTGCCTCCGACCAGCGCGACCTCGCCTTTCAGACCCAGTTCCTTGCAATGGTCTTCGGGCAGGACGAGACGCCCCTGGCGATCGGAGGCCGCGTGTTTGGCGCGCGAATGCAACTGACGCGAGAAGGTCCGGCGATCGCGCGCGGAAACTGTCTGGTCCGATTCGGCCTGGGCGCTGAGGCGGGCAAATTCTTCCGCCGCCATGACCAGGAGGAATTGAAAGCGCGGCTCGGGTAGAATGATGAATTCCTGACCCTGGCCATCGCCGCGGCGCCAATCGGAAGGAACGGTGATCCGATTTTTCTGGTCGATGGCGTGACGGAATTCGCCGGCGAAGAATTTTTGGGGTTGAGAGTCGGAATCCATGCTCAGTGGGTGTTCAATCCATTTTGATCCACTTCCCTCCATTTGTAACCACTTCCTATACCAAGGGTCAATAAAAATTAACGCCTCTTTTGCAGGGGTTTCAGGGGTCGGGAATTCGGGGTTCAGACGCCCGGGACGCTCCACCTGAACCCTGAACCCGAAACCTGTTCACCCTCTTCGCTGCTTGCCAGAGAGACCAAAGGCGGCTAAGACAACTTCAGATGATCGACTACATCCAGAAGGGTGGGTTGCTGATGTGGCCCATCCTGGCTTGCAGCGTCATTGCCATCGCGGTTTTCGCCGAGCGGCTCTTCTATTTGCATCGCGCCACCATCCACGTGGGCGAGTTTTTGCAGGGACTCTCCAACCTGGTCCAGCGCCGCAATTTCGCCGAAGCCCTGCACGAATCAGCCGGAACCCCAGGGCCGGTCGCGCGAGTCATTCACGCCGCAATCATTCACCATGAAGCTTCCCGCGCGGAGCTCCGGGAGATCGTGCAGGAAGCGGGGCAACTGGAAGTGCCGAAACTGGAGCGTTTTCTCGGGGTCCTTGCGACTCTGGCGTATCTGGCGCCACTGCTCGGCCTGCTCGGCACCGTTTCGGGAATGATCGACGCGTTTGGAACGCTCTCCTCCAACGGCGGATATGCGACCGTGACGGAGCTTTCCAACGGCGTTTACAAGAGCCTGCTGACCACCGCGGCCGGGCTCGTAGTCGCGACGCCGACTTTCGTGGCTTACAGCTACCTTTCCTCCCGAGTGAACAGCTTGATGCACGAAATGGAGCGCGCGGGAATCGAAGTGGTCCATATGTTGACCGACCGCGAGCCGATGAGCGACATCATCACTTTCCAGGCGCCGGTTGAAGAAAAGGGCCGCTAGGTTTTCGTCGGCCGGCCGGCCGCGCACCGTATGAAGCTTTCCCGAACGAAGGAATACCATTTCGGCTGGCTTGGCGTCATTCCGATGCTGGATGTCGTTTTCCTCCTGATTTTCTTTTTGCTCCTGAGCTCGAACTTCATCCTCCAACCTGGCATCTCCGTTTCGGTGCCCCTCTCCCGCTTCACCCTCGGGCCGCAAATCAATCCGCAAATTATCAGCATCACCGGCGGGGCCGTGCCGGCGATTTATTTTCGCGATCAAAAGATTGCTCTTGAACAACTCGGACCTCACCTCGACGCGGCGAAGAAAGAAGGACGGCCGATCATCATCAAAGCGGATCGACTCACTCCCTACACGCTCGTGGTTGAAGTCACGAATCTGGCCCTCGAACACGGGATTGCCTCGGTGGCCCTGGCCACTACTCCTTCCAAGTGAGCACTCCCCTGCGTTCCGAGAGCGATTTCAATCTCATCTTCGCCTGGGATCAGCCTCGCCGGCGACGACTGGCGCTCGCCGGATTTATCACCGCCTCTTTCCTGGGGCACGCGTTCTGTTTCTACGTTTTCCAAATCATCTATCCGCCAGCCGTGGCCCTTCTCCCCCCGCCCGGGCGGGTCACGCTCATCGCGCCGGGCACGGAAGAAGGGCAAGTGCTGTTGCGGTGGCTCGAAGCCGAAGATCCGGCGCTGGCTTCCACCACCCAACCGCCAGCTGATGGAAAGTCGCTCGCACTGCCTACGATCCAACACGCCCCCTCCTACCTGACCCGGCAACCGGCGCTTAAAGAGATCCCACCCCTCCCTCCGGACCCAGCGGTCCCCAGCTCGCAACCGCCGGGCCCGGTCGGCCCGCTCGCTGCCCCTCCGCAAATGGCGACGACGGCCACCTCAACCACCGTGCTCCTGTCGACTGAACTCGAAACGCTCGGCGCCCTGCAAAGTCCGCCAATGAAATTCACGGCAACCGGTCGCGAATCAATGCAAGCCGCTCAGTTTCGGGTCGCCGTGGATGGAAGCGGCATGGTCCGGCACTGCTTTATCGAGAGATCGTCCGGCGACGCCGCCCTCGACGAACAAGCGAGAAAATATCTGACGCTCTCGCATTTCTCGTCCCGCCAACCGACCACCGAAGCTCCAAAGGAATTGGTTTGGGGAGTGGCCGACATCGAATGGGGAAACGACGTTATCGTGCCATCCGCGGCGGCTGAAAGAGTGGCGCCGTGATTCGAGTCAGCCTGTCCGCACTGGTCACGATCTATCTGCTGGTTTTTCTTGCGGCAGTTTTCCTCCTCTGGATAGTTGGTGAGTGGAATCGTCGCCGACGCGAGCGCCGCGCCTTGCGCTATCGTTTGCGTTGCGTGATTTGCGCGTTTGAGTTTGAAGATCGAACGCCTGCTGCGCTCCCGCGGTGTCCACGCTGCGGAAGCTTGAACGAAAGATTTAAACCGGAACAAATATAGCCATGGGAATGTGGATAGGCCGAAATCGAAAAGCACGCGTCACCTACGGGTTCGACGAGATCGCGCTTGTGCCAGGGCGGATCACGATCAATCCGAACGAAGTCGACATCGCCTGGCGTTTGCCTCGACGAGACGCCGAGCCGCTTGATTTCAAGATTCCCATCCTGGCCAGCGCCATGGATGGCGTGGTGGATGTCCGGTTCGCGATTGAGATGAGCAAGCTGGGCGGCCTGGCGGTACTGAACCTCGAAGGCGTCCAAACTCGCTACAAGAATCCGCAGGAAGTTCTCCAGAAAATTGTCAACGCCGACAAAGCGGAAATTACGGGGTTGCTCCAAAAAATTTACCAGGAGCCGGTGCAGCAAGATTTGATCGCGGCGCGCATTCGGCAAATGAAGGACGCCGGCGCCACTGCGGCCGTCAGTTCCATTCCGCAACGGGCCGTGGAATTCGGAGCAATTGCGCAGGAAGCCGGGGCGGATGTTTTCGTCGTCCAAAGCACCGTCTCCACCGTCCGCCACGTTTCATCCGAGTACAAATCGCTCGATCTCGAGAAGTTTTGTCGCGAAATGAAAATTCCCGTCATTGTCGGAAACACCGTCGGCTACGATGTCACGCTGGAGATCATGGAGTGCGGTCCCGCGGCCGTGCTTATCGGCGTCGGGCCAGGAGCAGCCTGCACTTCACGCGGCGTTCTCGGCCTGGGCGTGCCCCAGGTAACGGCGACCGTCGATTGCGCCGCGGCGCGCGATGCCTATTTCAAGAAAACGGCGCGCTACGTTCCGATTCTTACCGACGGCGGAATGAGCAAGGGCGGCGACGTTTGCAAAGCTCTCGCCTGCGGCGCGGACGCAGTCATGGTCGGCAGCGCTTTTGCCAAGGCGCACGAAGCGCCAGGCTGCGGATATCATTGGGGCATGGCTACGCCGCACGCGAACCTGCCGCGCGGCACCCGCATTAAAGTCGGCGCCACCGGCTCGTTGAATCAGATTCTCTTCGGCCCAGCCGAAGTGGACGACGGAAGCCAAAACCTGGTCGGCGCGATCACCACCTGCATGGGCAACGTCGGCGCGCGGACGATTACCGAATTTCAGCAAACCGAAATCATTATCGCCCCTTCCATTAAGACCGAAGGCAAACTGTTCCAGACAGTGCAAAGCGTTGGAATGGGCAGCCGGTGATGAAAGATCGCAGAGTTGTTATCACCGGTCTCGGCGTGATCACGCCGGTGGGCAACGACGTTGACACTTTCTGGGACAACCTGAAAAACGGGGTCAGCGGGATTGAGCTGGTCCAGGCCTTCGATACGACGAATTACGACTGCCGAATCGGCGGTGAAGTTCGTAACTTCGATCCGAAAAACTATTTCAAGAATCCGAAGGACGCCCGACGCACCGACCGTTTTTCGCAACTGGCCATGGCGGCGGCGAAAATGGCGATGGCCGATTGCGGCGTCGATATGGAAAAGGTCGACCGGACCCGCTTCGGCGCGATCGTGAGCAGCGGCATCGGCGGCCTGAAAACCCTCGAAGATCAGCACGGCATCCTGCTCGCGAAAGGGCCCTCCCGCGTTTCCCCTTTCACCATCCCGGCACTGATCAGCAACATGGGAAGCGGTTTGGTTTCGATGGAATTCGGCTTGAAGGGCCCAAACTTTTGCATCGTTACGGCGTGCGCGACTTCGAATAACGCCATCGGTGAATCGTGGCGGATCATTAAGTTCGGCGACGCGGACATATTTCTCGCCGGCGGTTCCGAAGCGTCCATTGTTCAGGTCGGCATGGCTGCTTTCTCGTCGATGAAGGCGCTCAGCACCCGCAACGACGATCCGCATGCAGCGTCACGGCCGTGGGATCGCGACCGTGACGGATTTGTCATGGGCGAAGGGGCCGGCGTCGTGGTGGTGGAAGAGTTGGAACATGCCAAGGCCCGCGGTGCGAAGATATATTGCGAATTGCTCGGATACGGACTTTCCGCGGACGCTCACCATATGACGGCACCGCCGCCCGATGGCGAGGGCGCCGTCCGGGCGATGCGGATGGCGCTCGATCACGCGAAGATCAATCCGAGCCAGGTGGATTACGTGAATGCGCACGCCACTTCGACCGATCTCGGCGATGTGTGCGAAACGCGCGCAATCAAGACGGTCTTCGGCGAACACGCCCGGACGGTTGCGATCAGTTCGACCAAGTCGATGACCGGCCACTTGTTGGGCGGGGCCGGCGCGGTCGAGATGGCGGCCTGCGCGCTCACCATCCGCGACTCGGTCATCCCCCCGACCATTAACCTCGAGAACCCCGGCGAGGAATGCGATCTGGATTACACGCCAAAGGTCGCCCGCGAAAAGAAGGTGCGCGTCGTGATCAACAATTCCTTTGGCTTCGGCGGTCATAACGCAACCCTCGTCGCCGCCGAGTTCACCGGGTAGGCAGATCTACACGCCACTCGGTCGGCCCGCCCAGGGATCCGAATCAAACTTCGGACCACCGAAGTCAGGCACTCTGAATCTATTGATCGGCGAAGACGGGGGTGGCGGTAACGTCCGAGGCGTCGAAGGAAAAGCCGTGACCGCCGCTCGAGAGCGCTTTTAGAAGCTCGGCGACTTTTTGGGCCGTGCTCGAGGAATGGAATCGCACCAAACCGACGGTGGTTCGGCGCCCGAACACGGTGATCATGATCGTGTCGTCGTCGACCGAATTCATGAAAATATGGTTCCCGTTTCCCTGATGATAAAGCGCATTGAACTCCACCTCGCCGATGCGGCGCGCGAGTTCTTTGGTGGCGGCGAATGAACCCGCTGCGAGGGCAGCAATGATGGTGACGTCCATCACCGTCATGTCGCCGAATTGCGAAATCACGTTCCCGCCGCGATCGATTACAACGGTCAGGTCCGCTTCGGCTTTGGCCAGAAATGCGCCCAGAATGCCGTCGAGATTGGCGACGTCTTCTATGGTCAGGCAGGGAATCGCGTTCATACGCTGGCGTTCTGTTTCTGCCGGGCTGGAGGTTCCACCGGGATCACGACTGGCGCAGGCGGCGTCTTCGGGACGTCGCTTTGTTTGCTGAACTTGTGCAGGAGAATTTGCGAGACCGCGTTGAGCGAGGCAAAAACGTTCTGGCCGGTGCTGGAGATGACTTCAAAACTCTGCACTCGCCGTTTTCGGTTGTTCAGGACGTACTCGAGGTAATTGACCGGCGCGATGTTGTCCAAGTCGCGCTTGTTGTACTGGAGGACGTAGGGAATCTCGTCGATCGAGATATTCTGCTTCGCGAGGTTGTCTTCCAGATTCTTGAAGCTTTCGACGTTCTCCTCCATTTTTTCCCATTGCGAATCGGCCACAAAAATGACGCCGTCCACACTGCGCAGGACGAGCTGACGGGTCGCGTTGTAAATGACCTGGCCCGGGACGGTGTAGAGCTGAAACTTCGTGACGAACCCCTTGATGACAACAGCGTTCAGCGGCAGGAAATCGAAGAACAAGGTGCGATCCGCCGCGGTGGCGAGCGAGACCAGGTCGCCCCGGTTTTCGGGATTAATCCGCTGGTGAATGTACGCCAGGTTAGTGGTCTTGCCGCAAAGGGCGGGACCGTAATAGACAATTTTGAACTGAATTTCGCGACTGGCGTAGTTGATGATCGACATGGGAAAATCCTTCTAGACTGGGTGGTGCGTATACTTTCGTGAAAGCTCCTGGACGATGCGGGAGAGTTTCTCCCGCACCTCAGTGGTGAGGTCGCCGCCTGAATGAAGCGCGGCGAGGCAAAGATTTTCGTGCATGAAAAAGGTCACGGCGCCCTTAAGGCAGGTAAGCGTCATTCCTCGGAGCTCGCCGAGTTTGGTTTCCACCATATGGTTTTCGAGGCGCTGCATCAGCGACGGGGCCATGGCGCAAAGCCCGTCCGTTTCATATTCGGCCGGTAAACTTCCAGCGAGACTGAGACCATCGCCAAAAGTGAAGGCGCAAGCTTTGACCCCGGGTAGTTTGTTGACCTCGGCGACGACGGCCTTGGCATCCCCTTTCTCACGGATCTCGGGCGTAGCGTGTAGCGGGACGTCGACGGGCTTCTCGGCCGTCGGGGCTGTGACGACGGGGGCTACTTTCGCTTCCTGCCCGGCTTCCACCACGGCTGCCGCGGGCGTTTCGGGCGCCGAGATCGCT
>QHMY01000275.1 GCA_003218305.1 Verrucomicrobiota bacterium | reverse complement strand
TCATCTCGCTTCGCCTTGAACTCCGTGCCCGCGGTCCACTCCGGAAACTTATCGCCGTTTGCGACCTGGTAACCGACTTCGAACAGGAGCACAGCGTCATCTACCGCGCCGGACAGATCCCAGGCCGGATTCACTTCGTCGGAGGGCTGGTGATAATGCTTTGCGATGTATTCATTGCGCTTTTCCATCCCAAATCCTGGTGGTTTACCGATCACCTCCTTGCCGCTTCCCGGATAAAGTGACGGAACGCCGAGTTTCGAAAATTCGAAATGATCCGCCCGGTAAAAGCTCCCTTTTTCCGGCTGGCTGTTGGGCTTGAGCAGGCGGGCATGTCGCGCCGCCGCTTGGGCGAGCATTTCGTCGAGCGTCGAGTTCCCATCGCTCACGTCCTCGAGGTCGGCCGTTTTTCCCCAGGCGTTGGCGCCGTCGATATTGATGTCGGCGAGGGTCTTCTCGAGAGGATAGAGTGGATTGTTCGCGTAATATTTTGCGCCGAGCAGACCCGCTTCTTCCGCAGTCGTAGCCATGAACAGGATGGAGCGCCTGGTGGGCGAGGGCAATTTCGTGCAGGCCTTGGCGATCTCGAGGATCGTGGCGACGCCCGATGCATTATCGAGGGCGCCATTGAAAATCTGGTCGCCCTTCAATTCCTCATGTCGCCCGAGATGGTCCCAATGCGCGGTGTACATGACCCATTCATCTTTTAGCTTTGGGTCGCTGCCATCGATCTTGCCCACGACGTTGCGCGACTTGAACGAGCGGACCGTCTGTTTCACATCGAAGGTCGCCTTCGCCCCAAGGGAAACCGGCCGAAATTCCTTGGTGATTGCGGCTTTTTTCAGTTTGTCGAAATCCTGCCCGCTGTCCGCGAGTAATTTTTTCGCGACATCGAGAGTGATCCAGGACCGCACTGGCACTGCATCCATGTTCTTGTTAGGCGCATCGATCTCGAAGTTCTCCTTGGCCCAACTGGTCATGACCACGGAATACGGATAGGCGGCCGGCTCCGTTTCGTGGATGATCACCGCCGCGAAAGCGCCCTTTTGCGCGGCGATCTCGTACTTGTAACTCCAGCGGCCGTAATACGTCATGGCGCGGCCCTTGAACATTTTCGGATCGAGCTGCCTGGGATCGGTGGGATCGGGAATGGCCGGGTCGTTGATCAGCATCAGGATGGTCTTGCCGCGGACATCAACATCCTTGTAATCGTCCCAGCCATATTCCGGTGCGACGACGCCGTAACCGACAAAAACGATGTCGGTGTTTTCTGCTTTCTGTTCCGGTTGCAACCGCGCTGAGGTAGCAACGAAGTCATCCGGGAATTTCAGCGCGGTGGTCTTGCCGCCGACGGAAAAGGAGAGCGCGGGCGCGCTCGTAATTCCGGCGAGCGGGACCTCCTGAATGTAGGAACCGTTCGGGTTGCCGGGTTTCAGGCCGAGGGCCTTGAACTGTTCGCTGATGTATTTGACCGAAAGCTCTTCGCCCTTCGAGCCGGGGGCGCGGCCTTCGAACTGGTCGGACGCAAGAACCGTGATGTGTTTCAGCAAATCAGGGGCGCTGATGGCGTCGCTGGCCGTCTTTGACGGAAGCGCGGGAGGATCAGCGGCGATCAATGAACCAACCGCGGCGGAAACACACAGGCAAACGGAAGAGAAGCGTTTCATAAGCTGATCTACACTATTTTTTCTTTGGCGATGGGGCGGTGTCAGCTTTCGCGTCCCCGATGCCGATTTGCTTCAGAAAGGGCTGCACTGACTGTTTGCGGCCGAGAAATTTCTCGATCGACTCCGAGATTTCGCGCCGTAAACGCGATCCTGCCTGCTTGTCCAGGTAGCCGTCTTTGGCCGACTCGAACACCGTCGCCATGTCGGCTGCGATGGCGTCAGCCCAGGCGTAGCCGTAGTAGCCGGCGTCGTAGCCGTTCAGATGTCCGAAGTAGGTTGCGAATGTCGTCTCCGGCACGATGGGCAGGAAGACCTTTTCCAGAATCGGATTCGAAATCGCGATGCAATCGTAGGGTTGGTCTTCCGGGTGCGGAGCGTGCAGCGCAAGATCGAGCGACGCGAAGGCAAACTGGCGCCGATAGTAAACACCCACGGTGGCCAGCTTGGCCTCCTTCATTTTGGTAATGGTTTCCGCCGGGATCTTTTTCGCGGGATCGGTGTAATCGGCCGCAAACGTATCGAGCACTTTCTTGTCCCAGACCCAATTTTGCAGCATTTGCGAAGGGGCTTCGACGAAATCGCCGGGCACGTTCGTGCCGGAGAAGCGGACGTATTTCGCGCGAGTGACAATGGTGTGGAGGGCGTGACCGAACTCATGGAAGAGCGTCTCGACATCCCCGTGCGTCAGGAGGGACGGCTTGCCTTCGCCCGGCGGCGGAAAATTGCAGAGCAACGCCACGGTGGGCCGCTGATACTTTCCGCTCGGCAGGAGTTTGCCGCCGATGATCTCGAACTCGGCGAAGTGATTGTATTTTCCCTCGCGCGGAAACATGTCGAGATAGAACAGCCCGAGCGGTTCGCCGTTTGCGGCATCGGTCACGGCGTAAAGCTGGAGGTCGTCGATCCATTTTTGCGGAACGGCGATTTTCTCAAACTTCAGGCCGAAAATGCTCTGGTAGACGTTGAACATCCCCTCGAGCGTTTTTTGAAAAGGGAAGAAAGCGCGCAACGCCTCGGTATCGACCGCGTATTTCTGTTTCTTGAGCTGGTTCTGGTAGTAGCGAAAATCCCAGGTGCCAATTTTGGCATTGGGGTCTTTCGTATCGGCTGCCTTCAGTTTGCGGAGTTCCTCAACTTCCGCGGCGAACTTGGGCTGCGTGCCGCTCACCAGATCGTTGATGTATTTTTCGGCGCCCGCCGCGGACCTCGCCATTTTCACTTCGGTTTGAAAATCAGCCCAGGATTTGTAGCCGAGACGGAGCGCTATCTTGTTTCTTAGCGCGAGCATCTGGTTCAAGACCGATGTATTTTTCTCTTTGGCCAGGCTGTCGTGCACGACGTAGAGACGCTTGCGCACGGCCTCGCTTTTTGCATTCTCCATCACGGCGATGACTTGCCAGGTGACGTTCGCTTTCACGGTGTAGGAGTCGTCGCCGGTCTTGATTCCCGGAGAAGCAAGAAAGCTGTCTGGGACCCCTTCGAGTTCCGCCTTGGTAAAGACGACCGGCGCCTGCACCTCGACGATGTTTGAATCGAAGTCGGTCCCGAGTTTCGAAAGTTCTTTGCGCAACTTCTCCACCTCCTGGCGTTTCTCAGGCGCGAGCTCGAGTCCGGCGCGGCGATAATCGCGCAAGGTTTCCTTCATCAGCTTCGCGTCCTCACCACTCAGTTTGGGCTGCGTCTTTTCGAACGCTTTGACCGCCTTGTAGACATCCTCGCGGTAATCGATGCCTACCGCCCAGTCCTGGAAAACTTTCAGCGCGTTCTCGCCGGCCGTGCGCATCGCGGCGGAAGTATTCGTCTCCTTGATTATCGTTGCCTTGTTAGCCACCAGGCGGGCCTGATAGCCGAGATCGTCCAGCGCAACGATCGTGCTCTTGAACGTCACTTTGGCCGGATCCTGCGCGCCGATTTCGTCCAGCGCCTTATTGGCGGTGGCGATCGCGTTTTTCATCGAAGCCTCGACGGCTTCCGGTGTTTGCTCCCAATCTGGCAGCGCCAGGAGGCAATTCGCTTTGGCGGCTGCATCACCGTAAGCGTCGACGGTTTTAAGATCTTCCGCCTGGGTGGCGAGGGCGACAGTGCAAAACAGAAAAGAGACAACGAATGTTTTCATAATGGAAAAGCGAAAGGTGAACATTTGAAGAAGACGAAATCGGTAAACCGGAATCGGGCTTTTTGCGAACGACCAGCGGCCATGCGATGAAGATCGTATCAAATGCAGCCGTACCTCGAAAAATTCCTGCTCGCGTTCATTCCCTTGTTTGTCGCGATCGATCCCATTGGGCTCGTCGCGATTTTCCTCGGGCTGGGCGGTCATGCCGACGCCAGGCGCCGGCAGCACGAAGGCACGCTCGGATTGATCACCAGCCTGGCGGTTGCGATCGGCTTTATTTTCCTCGGGAAGATCATCTTTCGCGCTCTCGGGATCACGGTCTCGGATTTTCAGGTGGCGGGCGGCCTCATTCTGCTGGGGATCGCGGTGCGCGAACTCTTGGATCTGGGCGGGCGCGATCGTTACGCGGGTGAGTCATTTGGCGTTGTGCCACTCGGGATGCCGCTGATCGCGGGCCCGGCCCTCCTGACCTCGCTTCTCATCCTTGTCGATACGGTTGGGATCCTGTTCACGGTTCTGGCCCTGCTGGTGAACCTGCTGCTGGTGGGGCTCGGATTCCGATTTGCCCACCACTTCACCCGGTGGATGGGCCAACAAGGCATGAGGGGCGTATCGAAACTGATCTCACTCCTGCTGGCCGCGATTGCCGTGAGCCTGATCCGGCGGGGATGGCTGACGCCGTGAGGCAAACACTATTGTAGTGGCGCTTCTGCGAAGCGCCTTCGTCTTGCCCGGGTGCCAGCGCACACTCTGCATCTCGGGCTGCATCGGCGCTTCGCAGAAGCGCCTCTACAAACTAAAACTGGCCCGTCCGCAGCATCACGAGCGTGCAGCCTTCAACCACCTCGATTCCGGCTTCTTCCGCCTTCGCGGCGAGGGCGCTGTTTTCGGCGCCGGGATTCATGATGATTCGGCGGGGTTTCGCGTTGACGATTTCATCGATCAGGGGATTGGACCGCTCCTGGCCGAGATACAGCGTCACGGTGTCGATGGGCCCGGGGGCCTCGGAAATTTTCGGATAACATTTCTCGCCCAGGATCTCATCGAACGCCGGGTTGATTGGGAGAGGCCGATGGCCGTATTCGAGCAGTAATTCGAATGCCTTGTAGGCGTAACGATCCGGTTTCGGGGAAGCGCTAAATCGGACCCGCTGGAGGGGCGATTGTCAACCGGTAGAGAACGACCGAGCGCCTGTCATCCCGAGCCGCGTAGACGGCGAGGGACCCCGCAATGACAGATCGACGTCCCCTCGCGATGGGGGCGTTGATTGCATTTGCGGGGTCGGCGCTCCTCCCATGTCGCGATCCCGGCCTGCGCTAGCCTCGGGATGACAGAGCTTTTCACGCCTTCATGGGCTTTTGCTCCGTCAAGCCTGAACCCGGCTCCCATTGACACCGGGTGACCCCTTGTTACTATCCCGCCTTATGAGATTCCCTCTGGCGTTGACCACCAGGATCGCCGCCTACATCATCACGCAAAAGCTCCGCCGGACGGATAAGTTCGCCACTGTGTTGCAGTTAGAGCCCTTGCACACCTGCAACCTGACCTGCACCGGCTGCGGACGCATTCGGGAATACTCCACCTCCCTGAAGGACATCTTGCCGCTACAGGATTGCCTGGACGCCGCGATGGAGTGCAACGCGCCCATGATCTCGATTTGCGGCGGTGAGCCGCTCATTTACCCGGAAATCGAAGCGCTCGTGCAAGGCCTGCTGGCCCAAAAGCGGATCGTTTACATCTGCACCAACGCGATGTTCATGCGCAAAAAGATGCGGGAATGGCTCGCGAGCGAATTGCGGAACCCCGCCGCGGCGGGAAAGCGGAAAGAGCTGGAGGCGAAATTGGACCTCCTGGTCGAGAAGGGATTGGTTTCAGCGAAAGACGCAGAGGCTGTTCGCCAGGGGCCGAAAGATCCGGCGAAGCCAACCATCGGACCAAGCCGCTGGATGTATTGGAATGTGCACCTCGACGGACTCGAACGGACCCACGATTTGATCGTCGAGCGCGAGGGCGTGTTCAAAGAGTGTGTTCTCGCCATGAAAATGGCAAAGCTGCTCGGTTACCAGGTCGCGACCAACACGACGATCTATAAGGAAACGGACATG
>QHMY01000250.1 GCA_003218305.1 Verrucomicrobiota bacterium | reverse complement strand
CAAAGACAAGTACGAGTACATGGGCGAGTTCGATTTGATGTGCCTCGCCTTCGCCATGGACCTTGGCTTTTACTATCTGGGCATCGCGTCGCAGCCCTTTAAGATGGGAATTGAAGCGCTGCTCGTGCCGCCCTTCTCCGATCCGATTTCGCGGCCGTTTTTCTATTTCATCCGCGCTTATAATCGCCGCTTCGCGCAGATCGCCCGCCGCCGGCGGCGTCTCGGTACGATTGGAAGAACGAATCGGGGCGGACGTTTCCTCATCCCCGGCTTCACGCTAAAACCGACCGACGTTGGCCTGCTGGTGAAGTCAGTCGCCAAATGGATTTGGCTGGAGCTTAGGGAGGGATGGCACACTTGGTTTGAGCGTGAGGCGGATCTGACGCTTAATCCCGCTCCTTCCCAAGTCCAGAACGGGTGAGGAGATATTCGCCTTTTAACGATGTTTGTGTAATTCGGCGTTGACAGCGCGCCTGCCGCAATCTAGAACTTTCCCGCCTGTCTCGGGCGCGTTTCCTAGTTCCAATTCGGCATCCGATTGGAGCTGATCCGGAGAAATTATTATGAGTGATGTGAATCGATTGCGTCGATGGTTTGCTTCGGCTCTGATTGCCGCCGGCTTGATGGGGGCCACCGCTTTTGGCCAAGGCCCATATGGATTGGACTCCAGGGAGCCGATCGGTCCTTACTTGAATAACGTGATGCCGCCGGCCAACGGCGCCTTTACCTTCCCTCCCGTCCTTTCCGCCACCGGAGCCTTTAGCAACGTGGCCAATCTGACTCCAGCCACCGGCTTGATTCCGTTTACCGTTGCCTCGCCGCTCTGGTCGGATGCGGCCATCAAAACGCGTTGGGTCGCGGTCCCAAACGATGGGCCTCCCTACACCAGTGCCGAACAAATCGATTTTGCGCCCACCGGAGAGTGGGGTTTTCCCAACGGGACCGTCTTCGTCAAACATTTCGAACTGACCGTGAATGAGATCACCGGCGCGAGGAAACGATTGGAGACTCGGCTGTTGGTGCGAAGCAATGACGGCGCGGTTTACGGAGTGACCTACAAATGGCGGCCCGACAACAGCGATGCGGATCTCTTGCCCGGGCCTCCGGTGAATGAAGACATCACGATTACGACGAGCACCGGAGCCACGCGCGTCCAAACCTGGAGTTACCCCGGCCGGGGCCAATGCCTCACCTGCCACAACAACCAGGCAAACTTTGTCCTGGGGTTAAAGACCCATCAATTTAACGGGAATTTCCTTTATCCCTCCACCGGCCGAACGGATAACCAGCTGCGCACGTTTGCTCATATCGGTCTTCTGAATCCAACGCCGAGCGAGGCGGAGATTCCGACCTTCCTCAAAGCGACTTCTATCAGCAATGGCACCGCGCCGATCCAACATCGGATGCGCTCCTGGATCGACTCTAATTGTTCCCAATGCCACAGGCCCGGCGGTCAGGGACCAGGTTACGACGCCCGCTTCTACACGCCCTACGAAAACCAGGATTTAGTTACCTTTTTGACTTTCCGAGACCACGAAAACTCCGCGCTGTATCAGCGCGACAACTCGCTTGGGGCTATCAAGATGCCACCTCTGGCCAAGAATTTGGTGGATGAGACAGCCATGGCGGTCCTGCGCCAGTGGATCGCAAGCCCGCTGGAGGTGCTTTCTGTCTATCTCCACCAGGATACCAGCCACCTCGAAGTGAAGTTCAACAGTCACGTGGACCCCGTGACAGCGACAACCCTTGCAAACTACAAGGTCGACGATTTTACGACTCCGACCGAGGCCGTGATGGGATCGGAACCCGATACGGTAATTCTGACCGTGCCGCCACGCGTGCCAAATCAGAGCTATTATCTGACGACGAGCGAGGTCCAGGATACCGCTCCTTCGGCGAACACGATTTGGCTGTGGTCCCAAACGCCATTCGTGGCGGAGTTCAGGCCGCCGGTCACCACCACCCGGCTGGCCAACATCTCGACGCGCCTTCAAGTTGGCGTGGGCGAAGATGTTCTCATTTCAGGATTTATTGTCCGCGGCACTCCCACCAAACGAATCATGATTCGCGCGATCGGTCCCTCGCTTAGCGGCAGCGGCATCGCGAATGCGCTGGCAGATCCGGTCCTTGAGTTGCACGATCAGGCGGGCGCGGTGGTGGGGAGCAACGACGACTGGGAAACGAATCCAAACCAGCAGGAGATCATCGATTCCGGAATACCACCGGTCTCGCCCAAAGAATCTGTCGTTTTGAAGCGGGTGCCGTCGGACGATGCGGGCGTCGCTTACACGGTCGTTCTTCGGGGCGCGGGAAATTCCACGGGAGTGGGCTTGCTCGAAGTCTACGACTTGGACGGCGGCCTGGGGCCCAAAGTTCTGAATATTTCCACGCGCGGCCGGGTGGATGTGGGAGAAAACGCGATGATTGGCGGCGTGATTGTTCTGGGGCAGGGAACGCAAAGAGTGATTGTCCGCGCAATTGGGCCCTCGCTGCCGGTCGCCGGAAAGCTCGCTAATCCGACGCTCGAATTGCATAATGGGAACGGGAGTCTGATTGCTTCGAATAATGATTGGCGGAGCGATCAGGAGCAGGAAATCATCGCTACGGGAGTTCCTCCCTCGGACAATCTTGAGGCGGCCATTGTAGCGACATTGCCTCCGTCGTACTACACCGCGGTAGTGCGAGGCGTGAACGAGACGACCGGGGTCGCGCTGGTGGAAGTTTACGCGCTGAACTGATTTCAACAGGCACGCTGCAATCGGGGTTGGTCGGGGGGAGGCAGGTGTGATTTATTCGAGCCGGAGCGGGCCTATAGCTCAGCGGTTAGAGCAGGGGACTCATAATCCCTTGGTCCCAGGTTCGAATCCTGGTGGGCCCACTCAGTTTTCCGAGCGATTTCGCAGGCGATAACAGAGGCAACGGAGATTTGAAAGGATTCCTCTCTGTTTCCTCCAGTTGATATTTCGGAAGAGCGATTTTGGGAAAACTGGCAATCTTTTCGCGGGTGCATCTCAAATTGAGTCCGGCAAAGTCTTTCATCCAGATTTTCAGTGAAAAACAGGGGTTTCCACAGGTAATCCGTTGACAGGGCCACCGAGTATTACCATAATGCCGAGTGCTGAAGAAATTCATCCCGCAAAAGCCCATGTCGTCGATCGGAGAAGGATCGGTAAGCGCGGGCACTGAGGAGAATCGTCTCACTCAGCGCGAAGAACCAAGGCCCACATCATCAACAATCGATCCAAAAAAATATATGGCTGATAATTCTGGCAAAGACATTCTATCGAGCGACGTCGAGATCAAAGGCTCGATCAAGTTCCAAAAAGAGTTGCTCATCGACGGCAAAGTTGAGGGCGAAATCAATTCGGATGGCGTGCTCACGATCGGTGAGAACGCTGATATTCGCGGCGAGATCAAAACAAAATCGATTACGGTTTACGGCAAGGTTCAGGGCAACATCACCGTGGGCGAACGCTGCGAACTGAAATCGCGCTGCACCCTTCAGGGAGACCTGAAAGCGGCTCGCCTCGTCATTGAAGAGGGAGCTACGTTTATCGGCAAGTCCGAGGTGACCAGCAGCACCTCCAGCAAAGCGGCCACCACCGCGGCAAAGCCGGAGATCGTGCGGAACGACGAGCCGGCGACCCCTGCCAAGACGGCGTTCGGCTCCCGAGTCTAAGCAGCCACTTTTTCGCGACCGCGACCCGTGGCCAAGCCGTCGCCTATTAAAGCCAGTGTGGATTGTCCGCACTGTGGCTTTAAGCAAATGGAATATGCTGCGGCGAAGAGCACGATGTGCCGCCAGTGCGGGGCCCATTTTGTGCCGTCGGCGCCGAAAACGGAGGTCCGGCTTCGCCCAAAAGACGAGCCGGTCGAACCGGTTGCGGATCCCTCAATCTTTCGAAAACTGGAAGGCTTCTGGGCCAAACACCACAGCTCGATCATCGAGTGCTTCGATTGCAAGGCCACCCAGGAAATCAGCTCTGCCGCGACTTCGACGATTTGCCCGAAGTGCAGCAAACACATCGACCTGCGCGACTATAAGATCGCTACGAGTTTCAGCCGCTCGATTCGGACGCACGGTCAAGTCCATCTCACGTCGAAAGGCGACCTCAGCAGCAGCAGTGTCACCTGCCGCTCTGCCTTGATCGAAGGCAAGCTACGCGGGAATCTGCAGTGCCTTGGCACGGCCACGATCAATTTCAGCGGCAAGATTCCCGGACGGCTGACGGCCGAGCACATTTTAGTGGAACGGAAATCAGTCGTGCAATTCTTTCGGCGGGTCCGGGTCAAGAGCATCGAAATCCGCGGGCAGGTGACCGGGGAGATAATTGCGGAAGGAACTGTCATTATTCATCGAAACGCCGTGTTGGACGGGAACGTGACCGCGAAATCCATTTCGGTGGAAAAGGGTGGAATCTTTTGCGGTCAGCTGATCATCGGCAGTGCCGGGCTCACTCAGGCCGAGCTGTTGCCGCAGGCACAACCCGCCATTACCGAAACGACGGACGCGGTTTCGCCCGCGGTGGTGCCTGAGCCTCTGCCCGCCACATAGCTGGGCGGCGCAATGCAAAAACTGCATCCACGCAGTCCGTATGCGCGACTGGGCGGTTACGTTCATCTGCCGCGTTTAATCGACAAGGCCAAGCTTCATCGAAAGGGGCTGCTCGACGGATACAATTACAAAACCGTCGGGTTCGATAAACATCTTTTGGCTTTCCTTAAGTTGGATGGAGATGCCTTTGAAGAAGCCGCTCATGGACTCGATGACGATGCCGCTATCCTCGATTGGATCCAAAAGAACGGTGTCCAGCACGCGCCGGATTCCATCGAGCATTGGAATGAGATGATGATTTCCCGCCGGCCTGACACAGCCGCGAAGAAAGCGCGTTTCCTGCATTTCCTGAAGGAGGCTGGCGGCGCCGGCCGTAAGGATATCCGGACTTACTTCGATCTCATTGAGTTCGACGAAGGGCGACTGAAATAGTTGTGGAGGCGCTTGTGCCAAGCGCCTGTTCGTCGGTTAGGCGCTCGCCTTTTCAACCTCTACACTTCAGCGAGACGCGAATTTCGCAAAAATCTGGTTGGCTTCCTCGAGTGTCTCGCTGCTCCCAATGTCGAACCAGGTTCCCCTGATCTGATGGGTTTTCACCCGCTGGCGAGGGTAAAGCCACTGAATGAATCGCCCCGGCTGGTCGGGATTATTTCCCGCGGCAATATAGGTTCGAAAAAGCGGAATGACTTCGCGCGAAAAGTAATAGAGAGCAATGCCAGTGAGCGTGCTTTCCGGCTCGGCGGGCTTCTCTTCGAAATGCGTGATGACGCCTTCGGAATCAATCGTGATGCTGCTGTATTTCTTGATCGCCTCAAGATCGCCCACGTCGTAGGTGGCCAGAGTTGCTTCAGATCCCGCGGCTGACTTCGCGAAATCCACCAGCGGTTCGCTGAAAAGATTGTCGCCGGCGACGACGATCAGGTCGTCGTTCGCCAAGTCGGTCTCCCGCATCAGGACAAGGTTAATATCGCCGATGGCTCCGAGTTTGTCCGAGTCGTCGGTCGACCCGTCGTCGATCACCTTGAGGGCCGGGCCGGAGTGCGATTGGGCGTAACTGGTCGCCCACGCCTGGAAATCTTTCACGAACCTCGAGTTCGTAACGACATAGACGGTCTTCAGATTTTGGACGGGCGCGAGATTATCGAGGACCCACTGGATCATTGGTTTGCCCGCGACTTCGAGCAGCGGCTTGGCCTTGTGCAGGGTCAGCGGATAAAGTCGCGTGGCGTAACCGGCGGCTAGGATCAGGGCATTCATAACGGGAGTCGAATTGCCGTGGAAGTTAAGCGGGAAGACCGCGGCAGCCAGTCGGAATATTGCGATCCGGACTTTGACGATGCGCGCTACCCCACCATTCCAAGCGCCGCGCGCTGGAGCCGCTCCTGCAAGGCGGTGATTCGGGATAGATCGGTGATCTTCCCCCGGGTGGCGCGGTCCGCCACATAAAAGGTATCGATCGCCGCGCCTTTTTCCGTGCTGATTCGGGAGAGGGCAATCGATACCCGCTCTTCACCAAAAGCCGAGAGCAATTCATAGAGCAATCCGAGTCGATCCGGTGTTTGAATTTGAATGAGAGTGTAGGTGGGATGCGTTTTGTTTTCGATCGAGACCCGGGTGGGGAAATCCATCCCGCTGCGGCTGGCGCGCTTGATCAGTTTCCGCCGCGCCCGATCGAGGAGCGGCGCGAAATCGAAGTTCTCATCGGCGAGCGCACTGCGCAGCGTAGTCTCCACCAGGGCATGGTCCCGTTTGTCCACCACCGCCCGAAACTTCGGGTCGCAGACGCGAAAGATATCCAGGACGACATTGTCGCCCCTGGTGTAGATGTCGGCGCTCAGAATGTTGAGCGGAACCACGGCGAACGATCCGGCGATCTTGGCCAGCAACTCATGCGCATCCCAGGCACAGAATGAGACAATGCTGTGCCCTTGCTCCGGGAAGGCCTGCCAGGCGACCGCCGGAGCGAGGGGCGATTCATCGCGCAGATATAGGTTCTCCAGGAAACGGCGGAAAAGTCGCAGGTGGGAAGCGATTCCGCCGACCTCAAATGCCCTGAAGTAATTGTCCGGCATGAACTCGAAGTGCGCATCCACCTCCTCCGTATAGTCATCGCCAAGGTTTTCCGTGACTTGCTTCTGCAGAAGCGCGCGCTCGATTTTCGTTTGCTCGAAGAAGGCCTCCTGGTCGGAAAGATATTGGGAAGTCGCGTGATAGAGCTGCCACACAAGCACTTCCTTCCAGTCCGACCAGGCATCCGCGCTCGTGCCTTGTCCATCGGCGAGCGTTAGCAGCATCAGGGCATCGAGATTGACCTGGTCTTTCACGATTCGCGCAAACTCCACCGCAGTCTCCGGGTCGTCGAGGTTTCGCTGCTGGGCCGTGTTCGAAAGAGTCAAATGGTGGTCCACGAGCAGAATGAGAGAGCGGCGTTGCGCGGGCGAAAGCTGAAGGCGAACAGCAGCGGCCTGCGCGAAAAGCGCGCTAGCCTCCGAATGGGGGCGCGCCCCGACGGCGCGGCCGGTATCGTGCAGGAGCAGCGCGAGATAGAGGACAAGAGGGTCCTCGAGCTTCTCGAACAGCTTCCGGTACGACCGAAATTTCGGGTCCGTCGTCCGGAGGATCTGGTCGAGCTTGTCGATGCACACCAGGGTGTGTTCGTCCGCAGTGTAGCGATGGAAAAATTCGTGCTGCACGAGACAGGTGAGCTGCCCAAACTCCGGCACGTAGCGGCCCAGAAAATCGATGCGGTGCATCATGCGAAGGACCCGGCCCACTTCGCCTTTACGGGAAATGATGGTTTTGAATACCTCCCGCGGTTCCGGGTCGTTGCGAAAGCCGCCCGTGACCAACCCGAGATTGCGGGTGAAGAGATCGGCCAGTTCCGGGCTCAAATCCAATTGCCGGTCCTGCGCCAGTTGAAAGGCGCGCATCATCGCCTCCGGATGTTTTGCCAGATCGGTCCCGCGTTGAAGAAAAAGCTGCCGGTTGCGAATGCGAAAATGATCGACCCGCTCTTCGCGCGTCTTCAATCGAGGCAGGAAACCAAAGAGCGAGCGGGTCGTGCGAGATGATTGGCCACTGGCAAACTGCTCGGTGATCCGTTCCGTCACGCGAAAAATGTTTCGCGTGTGTTCGTAATAATCCTTCATCAAGGCTTCATTACGGAGAGTGCCTCCTTTTTGGTGATAACCGAGCCGCTCCGCCACCTGGTCCTGGACGGTGAAGTGCAACGTGTCCGTGGCGCGGCCTGTTGCGTAATGAAGGTCGGTCCGAAGGCGCAGGAGGAAATCGTAGGCCACCTCGATTCGCTTGCGATCCGCTTCGCTCAACCAATCCCGTCCGACCAGGTGGGTCGTGGTGAGTGCGCCTTCCTTGAAGAAGGTCATCCAAAGAAGGTTCTGGTAATCACGCAAACCGCCGCAGCCGCTCTTTAGGTTTGGTTCCTGCATGTAAACGCTGTCGCCAAACTTTGCGTGTCGCACCGCCTGGTCGTGCATGCGCAGCTCCACATATTCACGCTCGCGGCCCCGCACGCAGTTCTCCCGGAACTGTTTACGAAAGCGTCGCGTCAAATGGGGATCGCCCGCCAGCTGACGCGATTCGAGCATGGCAGTTTTCGTGAGCATGTCCGTGTTCGCCAGGCTGATGGCTTCGGGAATCGAACGGGTGGAATGGCCAACCTTGAATCCGATATCCCAGAGAAGATACAGGATTTGCTCGATGACCTGGCCGGCGTATGGCGAAATGCCTGATCCATTTTGATCGTGCAGAAACATCACGTCGACGTCACTAAACGGATTGAGCTCACCCCGCCCATAGCCGCCGAGCGCGACTGCGGTCAGGGGAGTGGGAAGAACGCCTTTGGATTGCGCGAACCGCGCGGCCGCGGAGAAGATGTGGCGCAGGACGACATCGATCAGTTCGACTCGGAGTGCGCAAATGGCCCGGCCGCCTCCTCCGGACTGATGGTTTAGGCGAAGCCGATGCTCCTCGATTCTCAGGAACTTTTTGTAAACGGACAGGGCTTCCGTGGGCTTTTTCGACCCCGTCGAGACGAGCTCACGCTCCGCGTGCGCCAAAACTTTCTCGAGGTGACGGGAGATGGCCATGGGAATTCGTTTTAATGTAGAGGCGCTCGCCGCGTCGAGCGCCTACAATTTCCCCGACAACAGGCGCTTGGCACAAGCGCCTCTACACCTCAGAGCTCGATCGCGTATCGCTTCATCTTATTGTAAAGCGTCGGGCGCTGAATACCGAGGACCTGGGCGGCCTTCTTTTTGTTTCCGTGGCATTGGGCGAGGGCTTGGATAATCGCGTTCCGCTCCATGTCATCGAGATTCTGAACGCCGGTGCCCTGATGATTAACCCGCTCGGACTGCTGAAGAGCGACCGGCAATTGCACTTCCGCCGGCAATTCTTTCACGCTGATCTTGTTTTGGCGCGCGAGGACCACGGCATATTCCATGGCATTTTGCAGTTCGCGAACGTTGCCTGGCCAGGAGTAGTCGAGCAGTTTCTGAAAAGCTTCCGGGACGATCTCCGGTTCTCCCTTTCCCAACTCCTGCGCAAATCGCTTGAGGAAAGTAGCGACCAGCGGGGGAATATCTTCTTTTCGCTCCCGCAGAGGCGGGATCTCGATTTGGAAAGTGTTAAGCCGGTAATAGAGGTCGGCCCGCAGGCGATTCTCCGAGAGCGCGGTGGAGATCGGCCGGTTCGTCGCCGCCACCACGCGAAAGTCCGCTTTCAGGGTCTTTGTGCTTCCAAGCGGTCGGTATTCACGTTCTTGCAGCACCCGCAGGAAACGAGTTTGCAAATCGGGTGGCATTTCGGAAATCTCGTCGAGGAACAGGGTGCTTCCACTTGCGGCCGCGATCATTCCGGCAAAATCGTTGGTCGCCCCAGTGAAGGCCCCTTTGACGTAACCGAACAATTCCCCTTCGATCATCGCCTGGGGAAAAGCCGCGCAGTTCAGTTTCACCATTGGCTTGCTGGCGCGGCGGCTGCGGCTGTGGATCACGTTCGCGATCACTTCCTTGCCGACGCCGCTCTCCCCAGTGATCAGCACATTGGCCTCGGACGGCGCCATCGCCTCGATCAACTCCTGGATTTCCTGCATGGCTTTGCTCTTGATCACAGGCGCCAGTCGCGTCTCGGCAATTTCGAGCCTCTTTTCCAGCTGGTGCGCCTTCTCCCGAAGCTGTTCCGTTTCGCGAACAAGCGATTGCTTCTCGAGCGCTTTCTCAATCAGGCTGAGCAACTCCTCCGGTGCGTACGGCTTGCTGATAAAATGATAGGCGCCCCGTTTGATCGATTCGATCGCATTGCTGAGCGAATCGTGTGCGGTCAAAATGATGACCTGTGTCCCGGGATGTTCCTGCTTGATTTGCTCGAGCATTTGCAACCCGTCCGCGTCCGGCAGCTGCAGATCGAGCAACACCACGGCCGGTGGATTACTTTTCAACACCTTGAGTCCATACGAGGCGGTGGCAGCGGTCTCAGGCTGATAACCGTGCCGGCCCAGCAGCGCCTCCAACGTGAGCAGAATGGGCCGCTCGTCGTCAATGATCAGGATGCGTCGGTTTTCAGCGGCCATTATTCGTTGTCAATCCCCGGCCCAGGATACCGGAAGAGGAGATGCTACTGACGTTTGCCAGCCTGTTTTCATTCGATGGAATCGCGCTGAG
>QHMY01000274.1 GCA_003218305.1 Verrucomicrobiota bacterium | reverse complement strand
CCTCGCACGATGGCGGTGTAGGCCCCGGGATTCAGGGTCGCGTCAATCGCCGCTTCGAGATCATTGGTGGGCGGGATGCCGCTGGCGATGATGGCCGCTTCCTGAGCGGGATCGTCCCGCCAGTTGTTATTGGTGATGGTGGCAAAGCCGGCGGGCCCATGGAGTTCCAGGACCGGATCAGCGAGCACATCGGGAACACCGAGTTGGGTGAGGGATGGGCCAATGGCGCGGAGCAGGACATGTTTCGGAGCGCTTCCGGTGATGATGAACCCACCGATGCCGACGTTGTCACCGGTTTGAACGCGCATCCGGGTCGAAAGGTTGACGGCCTGGGCCGGCGTAGCGGACGGGGTCGGCGCCGGGGTGACGCCTGGGGTCGGAGTCGGTGCGATTGTTGCGGTCGCCGTGGCCGTTGGTGTTGCGGTAGCGATAGCCGTGGCTGTTGGGCTAGGGGAAAGGTCCGGTGTCAGTGATGGCGTTGGGCTGGGAGCAACGGTGGCTGTCGGGGTTGCACTTGGTGTAACCGTTGGTGTGGCTGGCGGTGTAACTGCAGGCGTTGGGGTGGGCGTGGGCACCCCAGTCTGATAGGCGACGTAGATCGCATTCGCACCACCAGTGAATTGCACTCCAAATGCGACATCACCAAGATTGTTAACGCTTACCCCACCCATGAGAAACCCAACCACCTGCGGGCCGGCATCGGTCATCAACGTGTCGTTGACGCCGGCGATTCGTTGAAAGGTGACGCCATCTGTCACGAAGACCGAATCCCGGGGAGTCGACTGATTGTCGTTCCCACGAAAGGCGACCAATCCCGAGTCGTTAATAGAGGGAGCGAAGAAGTCGATGCTGGTAAACCCAGCGCCGTCGCTCACCGTTGGGAATAGAGTCGTAGTCGTGCCATCGGAGACCACGACTCGGCGGGTTGAGGCCGCGGTGCTTGTCCGGGTCGTGAACGCGACCTGATTGAGGTTGTTCATTGAGATGCCGTTGTCCATCGCGAAGAAAACCGGACCCGCGGTGCTGTCACCGGCCGCGACCAAAGTCGAAGTTCCGGCAGCATTCCAGATTCGGAGCTCTTTATAGGTCGATGGCTGAAGGTTGATATTTGCTTCGGCCGCGATCCGGTTGTTGTTGTTGAACGCCGGCGCGTAGAGGAACGAGTAACGGCTGTTGGGATCGCCTGACGTTTCGGTGACGTAGTTAATGAAGGCGGTGGTCGCCACGTTGTAGGTCATGAGAGCCTGCGGGGTGTTAAATTTCACCCGCATGCCGATGAGCCCGTTGCCATTGATGTCGGGGTTGGTGTAGGACGTGGCGCCGAGTGGTCCGCTGGTGACACGAGTCGTCAGTCCGGAAGTGTTATCATAAAGATACAAACCGTCATCGGCGGGACTGGTGCTGGCGAAGCGAGGGAAGGATACCTGGTTGCTGTTGTTTACAAAGGGATCGCTCAGGAGGGCGTCATTATCGTTTGCGTTGTAAACGACCCCGCCGGTGCCGTGGCCGCCAAACCAGAGTCCCGGGCTCGTTGTCAGTCCGATCGTGTTAACTTTCACGGCGACATTGCCGGCGTCGTTGAGATTGGCCGAAACGCTATTGAAGGTCGATCCATTGGGGAGGTTAAACGCCGTGCCGCCGAGCTCGGCGCGCACTTGCAGCTGAATTTGATAAACGATTGGCAGGGAGCCAACGGCGACGTCGCTGCGATCAGGCAACGTCGTTATCTGCCGCGGCCCGGAGCCCAATAGAATAAGAGCCGGGGTGAGAAAGGTGAGGACGAGCGTAATTCTAACCTTGGTCATGATAAATAGGAGTCGCACAGAAATTTGGAGGCCGGCGCTCCGCAAAGCAAAGCGAGTGTTCAATAATAGCTTTGTAGTGGCACGAGCTGAGACGATCCATCGCCGAAGATCCCGAACTGCCCTGACTGATTGTCTCCGGCAACGAAGACCGCTCGATCTAAGTTTCGGACCATGACACTAAAGTTGGCCCCCGCCACGAGATCACCGATTTCGTTCATGTCATTCGGACCATAGTTCATTGCCACGGGAGGCGATTGAGCGACGCTGGTGGAACCCGTGCCGAGCTGCCCCCGGCCATTGTAACCCCATCCATATACGTTTCCGTTTAGACTGTGGGCGATGCCGTGGGCTGATCCGGCGGCAATTGCATCGATCGAAAAGTTCTCTGGACCGACCGGTATTCGCGTCGCTATCGAAAGCGAGCCACCTGAAGCAAGGCCCAGCTGTGAAAAGGCATTGCTGCCCCATCCGTAAACCGTTCCCAGTCTGGTGAGCGCGATGCAGAAGCCTGAAGAGCCACAGGCCACTTGGGTCACACCGTCCAACGGAGCGGTCGTTGAACCTTGGTCACTCTTGATGACCTGGACGGGATACGGACTGTCTTGGGTGGAACCGTTCCCGAGTGTGCCGCTCGCCCCCGCTCCCCAGGTCCAAACCGAGCCGTCGGCATCAATCGCAGCCATCGTCCCTCCGCCTGATGCGATCGATACGATACCAATCAAGTAATCGTCGGAGCTCGGACTCTTCTTCACTCGCGCCGGAGTGTAGCGGGATGTGGTTGTGCCGTCCCCCAGACGGCCGTTCCAGTTAACGCCCCACATCCAAACCTGGCCTTCCGTGTCGATGGCGGCGTAGGCGAAGGCACCGATCGCCACAGCATGCTTGCCAGCGCGAGTTGGGGTGCTTACACGAGTCGGGAGCGGAATCTGAACCGGCTTCGTCAGATTGTCGCCGGTCGTGCCGTCGCCGCGCGCTCCATATTGATTCGATCCCCAAGCCCACAAGGAGCCATCGTTCCTAACGGCGAACGAGGTATAATCCCCGGCGGCAATTTCTGTGATGGTGTTGTCCAGACTGAAAATGGGTGTCGGTGCTGACTTTGAAATCAGGGTCCCGTCGCCAAGCTGGCCGTAGAGGTTTTGGCCCGAAGCTCTGACGCTTCCGTTGCTCAATACGAGCAGATGCTGCATTCCAGCGGCTACCTTGGCGACCGTGCCTCGTCCTTCAGCGCGGCCCGAGTTTACGTAATGGTCGATCGCTCCCTGATAGTTTGTGGCACCCACGACATTGGCCACATCTGGATTCAGCTGCAGATACCGAGAAGTGGAGAAAGTCTTCGATCCCGTTCTTCCTTCGGATATGCCTTGATTGATCCAGTGGTTTTCTGCTGCCGCCCGTGTTGGATAGAGAGACTGCAGCTGATTGATGGCTATGTATTCACGCCAGTTGAACACATCAGGATCCAGCGCTCGAAATTGGTAATGCAGATCGCCCAAACCGCTCTTTACCTGGTCTAGATTTCCGATCACCAAATACGATCGATGGCTGGTGTATCCTGGCCCATTGAAGCTTTCGAAACGATCTATGCCGCCAACGCTGGCCAAAGGGTAATTTGGGTCAGGAAAAATCGGGTCCGGAGGAACAATGCTCCATCGAAACCCGCCGGCACTGCCATTGCCGTACTCTTGGAGCAGCTCCGGCGAGTAATAACCCATGGCATAGGCGCCATCGGCTGTGGCCAGGACCTTGACGGTGTCGTCCTCTCCGTGCCCCAATCGTATTTTCCGGTAATCCTTCGAAACGATGTCATAGGTCCGGACCGAAGCGAATTCATACGGCATGACCGCGATCACAGTCTGGATTTCGCCCTTCAGGATTGTCTCGGGCACCCAGACTCGGGTGGAGTATTCAATAACATTCAAAATCCCTGCAAATCCGATCGTGACTGTCTTGCCGACCTGGTAATTCGAAAGAGGTCCGGCATAGGCCGGGCAGGGGAGCCAATTGGTGGGATCGCCACAAACGTCCCCGGCTCCCGGCCTTGGTTCGCGTGTCGGCAGGTACCAAGCCATTTGCACCATTGTCTCCAACCTGTTTCCGCTCGCGCTTAATGCCAGCAGATGACTGGAACTGGTTGGTCCCTGACCATCTGACTTACTGCCGGCCTCATAGGTGTTGTAGCATTCATACCGATTGAAGGCGGACAGTGCGGTTTGGAACTGGCGCCCGTGATCCCAAATGTTCACGAACTCCCTGTTCCCCCAGCGGAGGGAAGATATGGCGCCGGCGAATTGATCCAATGTCGTGATCGTCAACGGTTGGCCGAGAACAGGAGCGGTGATCATCGAATCGCCATCGATTTGCGCATCGACGGTGGCCAATCCGGCAAGCAGGACGGCTCCGATCCAGGGGATAACATCAGCTCGCAGAGGGAATTGCATGCGACGCTAGTTCAAATGGTATGCCTCAACCAAGGCCACACCCGTGATGTTGTTCCTGCCCCGCACGATTGCTGTGTAGGCACCCGGAGCGAGCTGGCGCAGGATCGCAGCCTCACGCGGATCCGGTGGCGGGATGGTTGTCGCCTTAATTTCAGCGGCCTGCGTATCTCGCCAATTGTCGTTGCTTGCTACAATGCCGCCCTGGCTGTCGTGCAGTTCGAGAGTGGTATCTTGCAGCGCGTTCGGAACGCCTGGCAGGCTGGGCCCCAAGGCCCGGAAGAGAACGTTCGCCGATGTGCCGCCGAAAACGATCGTGCCCGCAATGAGAACGTTGTCGCCTTGATCAACGAATCCGCGGGTGGAGATATTTGCCAGCTTCGAGTCGAGCAGGAGGTCAAGATCATAGACTTCAACCAATCCGATGCCGGTGGTTTGGCCTTTACCGGCCAGCACCGCGGTATAGGCGCCGGGATTCAGAATCTTG
Organism: Verrucomicrobiota bacterium; assembly: GCA_003218305.1. Classification (GTDB taxonomy): domain Bacteria; phylum Verrucomicrobiota; class Verrucomicrobiia; order Chthoniobacterales; family UBA10450; genus AV80. The sequence continues at coordinate 953 of QHMY01000274.1, read as the reverse complement.
ACAAGAGCCGACTCGTAGTCGCTGCCCGGCGGAATTGTGGTCGCTTGTAGTTCGTCCTGCTGCGTGTCTTTCCAATTGTCATTTGCGGCCACGATCGCCCCGGAGGAATCATGCAATTCGAGCGTGGGATCGGCCAGGTTTTCGTTGACCGGCAATGATGGGCCGAGCCCGCGCACGAGGATCCTTTTTGGCTGCGAACCCGTAACTATGAAACCGGCGATCAATACACGGTCGGCGGTACCGACTGCTAGTCGCGTGGAAATATTAGCGAGGCGGACCGGTTGCGCGGCAGCTGGCGATGCGGCGCCCACCGTACCAACCAAACACACGAGGGACGTGACGGCCGCGAAAAACGCGATGCCAGCTCGGTTCGCCATCCGAATTAGAACTCCAGCATCCATGACGATTATCCATCAGTGATGCCTTGAAATTGCGCAAGCCCTGAAACCCGCAATTCGAGTCAGAACTCGTCGGACCAGTCGGCGGTTGGGAGAAGAATTGAGACCTTGTCAGCGTCTGTTGGTTCGGATCAATGCTGACAAAATGCTTGCAGCCGGCCGCAATTTCCTCTTCCCATCTAATCATGAAATCTGATCCGAGCGATGGGACGGCGGACGCGATTGTTGGAAAGAAATCGGTTGAGAACGCCGAGCAATGCCCGCGAGTGGCCGCCGTCACGCAAATGCCGGAATCCGAAGTCGAGGGGCGGGGATCAGTCCGCAAACTGGTTCAGGATCCGTATTGTCTGGCCTATGTCTTTGCGAATTTGCCGGATGACGGCTCAAATGTCGCCATCACGTGTCCGGTGTCGGGCCACACGTTCTACGCTTCGGTGACGGAGCGTTTGTAGGCGCAATCCGTTCTCCCCAAGTCCCTGCACCGTGGGCAGTGGAGACGATCTTTTTGCCGGTCTCGCGGGACGAAAGCGGCACTGGTTGCGTGGAAATACGGAG
>QHMY01000249.1 GCA_003218305.1 Verrucomicrobiota bacterium | reverse complement strand
TGATCTTCTGCGCTTTCATCTTCTCGATCACTTCCGCGAGGTGGGACGGCGAGGGCGGAATGCCTGGCTTGGGCTCGAGAAAAATATCGATGTTCAAGCCGAAACGGTGCGCGAAGTAAACCCACGAATCGTGGTAAGCCACGACGCTTTGCCCCTTAAACGGCAACAGGGCCGCGCCCCATTCCTGGAGCTTGGCGTTGATCGTTGCCTCGAACTTCTTGTAGTTCGCGTCATAGGCCGCGGCGTTTGGCGGATCCACCGCGGAGAACGCCTGGGCGATGTGCAGCGCGACCGTCTTGGCTATGATCGGGTCGACCACGAAATGGGGATTTCCAAGCGCGTGCACATCGCCGGCCGCGCGCGTTGCGTTCGCCGGCACATTCATCAACCGGACGCCCTGGGATGCCTGCACCCGTCCCGGTTTGCCCACTTCTAATTTCGGATTGCGCGCGTTTTGCAAAAGCGGCGGCAACCAACCCAGCTCGAGCTCGGCGCCGCCATCAATGAGCACGTCCGCGCTTCGGAGTTGCACGACGAAGCTGGGACGCGCGTCGACGAAGTGTGAATCCTCGGTCGGCTTTGCCATCGAGCTGACTTCGACTTTGTCCCCGCCTATTTCGCGCGCCAGCGACGCGAGATCGGGCAGAGTAGCGACGACTTTGATGGTGGCTTGCGCGGAGAAAGCCAGCGCAATGGAGAAAGCAGCGGTCAATAATGTTCGTTTCATAGAATTTAGCGGATCAGAATTTATGGGCGCCATGCGCACCGAGAATGAATTCAAACTGAAAGAAGATTGAATCGACGTCGCGGGCCGCGAGGAATTCGTTCTCTTCCAGGGAATCGTGATTGTATTGCAGGCGAAGCTTCGAGAATTCCGTCGGGTACCAGGTCAGGTCGGCGGAAATGCGCGAACGGGTTTGGCGGGTGAGATCGTCAGTGAAGAGAGAATCTTCCATATGGAGATAATCGCCGCGGACGCCGACGACCCAGCCTTTCTTGAAGCCCCAGAGCAGCTGCGAATACATCCCCCAATCGTCAAAAGTTTCGGCAACGGGGAAGGAGTCATTGAGGCCAAGTCCCGCTTCGAAGCGGCGGTACATCGCCTCGGTCTGCCATTTCACGAACGGGAAACCACCTTCAGCCCGGGCGCTCTTCCATTTGTAAAGGAGATCGCCACCGTAGATCTGCGTGTCCGAATGAGGGCCGGTGTCGTTGGAACCGAACGCGCCAGAGACGCCCACGAGAATGGTTTGGGTGTCGCTTAGATTGAAGGAGTTCTCCCAGCGTGGGACGTAAACGAAGTCGCGCAACGCACTCTGTTCGCGATCGATGGTCATGCGTCCGTAGAAAACGCCGTCGTCGCCCGGGTTGCGGAATGAATACCCGGTGCCGCCTCGACCATTTTGGACGGCAAAGAGCACCTGCGAATACCACGGGACGGGAATGGTCCATGAAATTTGGGCGCCGACTCCGCGTAAGCCATCGGGGCCGAGCAGGCGTCCGTTCACCAGCGGGGAATCGGCGAACTCCCAGGTGTGGGGATGGGTGGAGTTGATCCGGCCAAAGGCGTCGAAGAACTGTCCGCCTTTCAGTTGCAAGCCAAACGGCAAACCCGTCGTCTGCAAGAACGCCTCTTCGAGTTCGATCTCGGTTTCGTTGTTGTTATCGAGCTTGAGAACGATGTTCGCGAACCCCTCGAAATAGGGGTCGACTGCGCCGTCGATGGAAATTTCCGCGTTCCGCGCGTTGAAGCCGCGCTGCTGTGGATCGTGATCGCCCACCTCAACGTTATAGAGGTCGCGCGCGCTGGAGGCGGCGAGCGCGAACACGCTGTCGAACGAGATGTTCATGTAGTTCTTGTTCCCGCCACCGGTGAGCGAGATCGGCTGAGTCAGGGACGAGCCAGTCTCGGAGCTGGAAACCGTCGACGTGGTCGTAACAGCTGCGTCGGTCGTGGGAAATGCGCCGGTGGCTGTGCCATTCGCGTTAACCGAGGGCGCGGACGTCACGACGGAGCTGTCCGTCGTTGGAAAAAGCGGCGGCGCGCTTGGGGCCGGCGCGGGAGGAGTGGAAACGTCGGCGGATTGAGTCTCCGGGCTTTCGGGCAGGGAGGGGGCCGCGGAATTGTTCTTTTCCATCGCGGTCTGCTGATCTTTCACCTGCTGTTGCAGAGTTTGCACCAGGGTGGTGAGCGATTGGACCTGTTTACGCAAGGCTTCGATATCCGCGGCGCTGGCGGGAGTTGACCCCTCCGGCGCGGATCCGGTTGCGGGTTCCGCGGCGCGCGACGCTGCTGTAGCCACCGCGCAGCAGGCCAGCGCCACCAAAACAAACTTTTTCATGTGATCTCCTGATTGGGATCGGGCTCTTGCGCCCGATATGAATTCTGAACCGACTAACCGCGTTCGGCGCGCATTGGATCAGCCGCCGGCGGAACGCGCACGGGCAACTGTCCGCAAATGCGGAACACCAATGGTCAGGAGATCGCCGGCGGAGCGTGCTCGAGAAGAGAAAATTCGAGACGCGCGCTGACTAATTGAAAGTGACGGTGAAAAGGAGCGGATGCCGGTCTGGGCGGCGGCGGCGCGAGCGCGACTGTGTCGCACGGCGTGTGTTCGCAATTACCCCCGGTCAGCAGCGTGACCGCGCATTGGTGGGTCGCGCCATCCGGCTGGTGAATGCGTTCGTGGAGTTGCGGCGCGGCGGAAAGGACGGCCGCGAAAAGAAATGCGCCGATAAAGCCCGTCGCCACGATCGCCCGCAGTGCGATCGCTTTGCTGTCGACGAGACGCAGTCTCATTGCGGGAGTGTGATTCCGTTAGGCCAGGATCGCAAGCACGATCTGGGGCCACGCTCTGCCCACCTATCATCCCGAGCGCAGTCGAGGGACCCCGTCGTGCGTCTGGTGACTCATCGGGGTCCCTCACTGCGCTCGGGATGACAAGGAAGGATTGGATTACGGACTGAGTTCCTAGACAGAAGGAGCGGCGCGGGTTAACAATCAAAGCATGATCGGACCGGCAAAAATCTACTTCATCATTTTCGGCCTCTTTACCATCGTGGGCGGCCTGATGGGCTACATCAAAGCCGGCAGCACCGCCTCCCTTATCGCCGGATCGGTCTCTGGAATTCTTCTGCTGGTTGCCGCTTTTTTGCTCCCGAACTACCTGGTGGTGGGACTTGCTCTCGCCGCGGTTGTTTCGATCGCGCTGGCCGCCCGGTTCGTTCCGGCGTTTCTGAATACGGGTAAGGTCATGCCGGCGGGAATAATCTCTGTCCTGAGCGTGATCGGTGTCATCATGGCGATCGTCGCCTGGGTGAAGAAGTAGCAGGCGTGGCCAGATTTCGTCTGAAGACCCTGCGCCGGCTGGCGTTCTTTCTCTTCCTGGCAGCGCTGACGGCGGTGGTCCTGCGCTGGATCTCGCTCGAACGCTGGCACCGTTCGCAAGCCATCGCCCCGGAAGAGCCAATCGAGATCGTCATTCCCGAAAAGAGCCCGACTGTTGCCCCGACGCCCAAACCGCCCGTCATCACCGGCAAGCTCGACACTGCGCGTCTTTTTAGCGGGATAACGGTCCACGCCGCGGTAGACCCGATTCCCGGCGGCGCCGCCTCTGATGAACGCGCTGACCCGCAGAGTTATGTGCTCGACCTGAAATTGCACGCCCGCGTTCCGTCTCCCAACAAGACCATCGAGGAGCTGGCCAAGGTCAATCCGGAACTCCCGAGACTGCTTCCGGGATTGGCGGCGATGATCACGCCCGATTCAGTCTCGCCTTTCTTCAAGGAGCTTTACGATACCAAGCTGAAGATTCTGCGAGAAAATCTCGTCCGGCTCGATCAACTTCTTTCGCGCCACAATTTTTACGATTGCCAGACCGTGCTCCAGTTGCGCCACCCGGAAAGCAAGCGTCGCGCGGTCCTGTTGCAGGCGGACATGGATGTCGACGCGGATGGCTCGGATTCGGACCGGCTCCCGTCCGGGACCCTTCTGTCGCCAACCTTCAAGCCGGTCACGAGCTATCGCTGGCCAAAAAAATCAGCCATTCCGAGCGCCTACCTCGTCCCTTCCGAGGAACGGCTGCAGCGTTACGAGAATGAGTTCGCGCTCAAAACGACGGCGGCGGAACGGAAGCGGGACCTCAAGAGTGCGATTGCATCGTTGCGCGACGAAATCGGGACGCTCAAGAAGTTCAGCTTTTTGATCGGCGCGACGGATCCCTACATCGTGTTGCCGATGGGTTTGGGAAAGATTGACGGGGGTAAGGTAGGTGATCTGGCGCTGGTTATTTTCGGCGATCGCATTTTTCCGGCGATGGTGGGTGACGTCGGTCCTTCGGACAAAGCGGGTGAAGCATCGTTACGGATCGCCAAGGAGATCAACGCCCTGGCCACGCCGAACAACCGGCCCGTGAGCGATTTGAAGGTGACCTATTTGGTGTTCCCCGGCACAGCCGAGACGCCATGGGGTCCGCCCGATCTCGAAAAGCTGCAAGCGAAGTGCGAGGCGCTGGTGAAAGAGATCGGCGGCGCCGGCGTCCCTTTGCACCACTGGGAAAATATCATCCCGCCGCTGCCGAGCCCGACACCAACGGCGACCCCGAGTCCGGCCCCCACAGCAACGCCGCCGGGAGCGGTGCCCAGTTCGACCTTTGCGTTTCCGCTCGCCTCGCCATCGCCGTGACGGGGAACTCGAGTTGAGAGATCGGAATTCTTGCTTTCAACTAAAGGCGCCGCCGTTCTCTCAACCAAAGCGAAGCGTTCTGTCTTCATGAGCAAGGCATTTACCCGCGAGGAAAATGACGGCCCGGACATTCCCGATCTTCCGCCGCTGATTTCGACGCTTGCGCCCGGCGCGAAAAATTACATCACGCCAGCCGGCGCGGAGAAACTGCGGGATGAGCTCCGGCAACTGGTCGAAATTACGCGACCTTCGCTCGCCAGTTCGTCGGACGATCCGGACGCAAAGCGCCAGTTGATGCGGCTCGACCAGCGGATCATGCAGCTGGAGGAAAGCTTGCAATCATCAGAGATAATCGCGCCGCCGGATGGGTTGGCGGATTCGGTGAAGTTTGGCGCGTCGGTGACCGTGCGGGAAAGCGACGGAAATGAAGCGACCTATCGGATCGTGGGCGTGGATGAAATGGATCTAGACCGCGGCTGGGTCAGCTGGCAGTCGCCCATCGCAAAAGCGCTGTTGAATGGAAAACGCGGCCAGCGGATTCGCTTTAAGTTTCCTTCCGGAGAGGAGACACTCGAAATCCTGGATATCCGCTATGAATAAAGTTCCAAGCTCGCACCGTTTTGTAGGGCGTTTCTGCGAAACGCCACCTTCCATGGCGTCTGACACAAACCCCCTACAAGAGAAAAGCATGGCGCGAGGGCGTTCTCTTCTCGCGCAGGTCCTCCCCGCGTTGCTCTTTCTCAGCGCGCTCCCGGCGCTGCTTCAGGCTGCGGAATCACCTTCACCCGCGCCCTTCGACGTCGTGATCAAGGGCGGAACGGTTTATGACGGAACGGGCGAACCGGCGCGGGTGACGGATGTGGGTATTCGGGGGGATCGCATCGCCGGCTTCGGCAACTTTTCACCGGACCAGGCGCGCGTTGTGATTGACGCCAAAGGCATGGCGGTCGCGCCCGGCTTCATCAACATGCTTTCATGGTCGACTGAATCGTTGATCGAGGATGGACGTTCCCAAAGTGAAATCCGCGAGGGCGTGACGACCGAAATCATGGGCGAAGGCTATTCCATGGGGCCGTGGAACGACCGGATCAAGGAGCGGATGCGCCGTGAACAGGGCGACATCAAGTACGAGATCAAGTGGAACACGCTCGTGGATTATCTGCGGTATCTGGAGCAGCGCGGCGTCTCGTGCAACGTCGCTTCGTTCATCGGCGCGACCACTATCCGCGAGAACGTCATCGGTCTTGAGGACAAACAGCCGACGCCCGAGCAGCTGGAACAAATGCGCCAGCTCGTCCGCCAGGAAATGGAAGCGGGGGCGCTGGGAATCGGGACGTCGCTCATTTATCCGCCGGCGTTCTATGCGAAAACCGAGGAGCTGATCGAGATGTGCAAGGTCGCCGCGAAATATCAGGGCAAATACATCTCGCACATGCGCAGCGAAGGGAACCAGTTGCTCGAAGCGATCGACGAGCTGCTCCGCATCAGCAGGGAAGCGAACATTCCGGCGGAGATTTATCACATCAAGGCCGCCGGCCAGCCGAACTGGGGAAAAGCGGACGCCATGCTGGCGAAGATCGAAGAGGCGCGCAAAGCCGGGCTCAAGATCACGGCGGACATGTACACCTATACCGCCGCCGGCACTGGTCTCGATGCCTGCCTGCCGCCCTGGACGGCGGACGGCGGAAATCCTGCCTTGTTCAAACGGCTGCGCGATCCCGCCATACGTGAAAAAATCGCGGCAGAGGTGCGGACGCCCAGCGACAAATGGGAAAACCTTTATCTCGCGGCCGGCTCGCCGGAGAAGATCCTGCTTAGCGGATTTAAGTCGGAGAAACTAAAGCCGCTCACCGGCAAAACGCTGGCTGAGGTCGCCAAAATGCGCGGCAAAGATCCGATCGAGACGGCGATGGATTTGATCAGCGAAGATGAATCACGGATCGATACGATCTACTTCCTCATGTCGGAAGAGAACGTGAAGAAAGAAATCGCGAAGCCCTGGGTGTCATTCGGGTCGGACGAAGCCTCGCAGGTGCCGGAAGGAAATTTCCTCAAATCGAACTGTCATCCGCGCGCTTACGGCAATTTCGCTCGCGTGCTGGGAAAATATGTCCGTGAGGACAAAGTGCTCACACTGGCCGACGCGATCCGGAAACTCAGCGGCCAGCCCGCGACGAATCTCGGCCTGGACCATCGCGGTTTCGTTAAGGAAGGCATGTTCGCCGATGTGGTCGTCTTCGATCCCGCGACGATCAGCGATCGCGCCACCTTTGAAAAACCGCATCAATATTCGGTCGGGGTGAAGCACGTTTTCGTAAACGGTGTGCAGGTCCTGAAAGATGGCGAGCACACTGGTGCGAAGCCTGGCCGCGCCGTATGGGGGCCGGGGAAAATTCGATAATCGCTCTGGAACTGTAATCCCGAGCCGCGCCTATCGGGATCGCGATGTTGCGAGGAGCGCTGACCTCGCAATGGCGACGACGAAGAGTTGCCAGCATCGCCTCCGGAGAGATTTTGATTGTGCGAGTCTCCTGAGCTTCGATTTTAGTCTGTTCTTATTAACTCGTACCTAAGGAGAATCGAAATGAGCAAAACTCTGTTGTTTGTCACACTCCTGGCAGCGTCATTCCTGGTCGGCCCGGGAGCAGTTGCCCAAGATGCAGCCTCCGAGGAGGCAATCCGTTCCATCATCGCTGAGCAGGTTGCCGCCTGGGATGCCGGCGACGGCGCGCGCTGTGCCAGCCGCCTGGCACCCGACGCCTCATTCACAAACCTGTTTGGCATGGTGATGTACGGAGCGCCCGCCTTCGCTAAACGCCACACTGAGATTCTGTCCACGTTCTACAAGGGAACGAAAAAGAAATGCTCCGTCCGCCGGATACGATTCATCACCCCCGAGGTCGCAATCGTCGATATCGACAACGAGGTTCATGGCGTCAAATCGATGCCTGCGGGGATCGTCGTGCCCTCCGACGGCATCGTGAGGACACAACTCATGGAAGTCTTTGTCCGGCGCGACGGCCAGTGGTGGGTCGAGGCCTACCACAATGTTGACCTGAAGCCGACGGCCAAACCGTGACGCCTAACAATTGATCACTGCGAGGCGGCCCGCTCGTCGATCTGATCCAGGGTGGGATCGTTATTTCTGATCCATTGCTGGATCGCATCGACTTCCGCCGGATTTACCGCGGTGGTTCGAGACTGGTCCTCGGGCTTTTTCTGCGATTTCCAATGCCGCCCGTGGCGATAGAGCGCGTAGTAGAATGTCTTCGCCTGGACCGCGCCGACGCCGCTGCAGCGCATCGCGTCGTAAAACATCCGGTCGACTTGCTGCCACGGCCGCGTTTTCTGGTCGTAAGCGACGTCGTGGAGAACAGAGGCGTTTCGAAATTTTCCCTCGAACGGGCCGCCGAAGAACGACCAGAGCGCGCGCGGGAGGGAAGCGCCATCGACCGTTGATCCGGCGGGCGCAATCCAGACCACGCCTTTCGGATCGGTGTAACGCAGTTCGTTCAGAAGCGTCATCGTCCGTCCGTCCGCTTCCCAGCGGGTCTCGATCGGTCCACTGAAATAGCCCCAGGTGCTGGTGGGTTTGTCCCGCTCAATCCGGCCGGCCTTCTTTCCTCCAAAAGCGCAGGAGGAAAGCATCAGGGCGACGAGTACGGCAAGCGCTGTAGCCGCCGCGCTCTGTCGCGGCGCAGCGAAGAAACGCGGCGACAGAGCGCCGCAGCTACAGCGGTACGAATTGGGTGCAGGCATGATCAATGGCTCGCTAGGTCACTGATGAAACTAAAATTTCCTCCGGCTTTTCCGTTGCCGAATTCAATGAAGGCGGCGGCACGACTGACCGAGGCGGACGACGAAAGCCCTTTAGATAAAAGAGCATGAAAATGCCGGAGACAATGAGGAGTGAGCCGATCCACTTCAGGAGCCAGCCTGGATCGCGCAAAATCTGGATCGTGCTTTGTCCCAGGTTTTCGGGGTTCCAGGAGGCCTGAGACATTTTGAAGGTAAGCCCGGTCCAGGTGCGCCACCAGTCGCCGGGAAAACTAAACGGATTATTCATCCAGCATTGGCCGGTGGCGGTTTGCCCCTCCGGAGTCGAAACGCGCACGGTGCTCTTGAATCCGGCCGGACTGTCGTTGCCCTCGTTGCGCATCACCTCAAACTCCAGCAGCTCCAGCGCGACCGGCAACGGAATCTGTTGCCAGCCATACGCGATTTGCACCTCGCCGGTGGACGCGGGTACGCTCACTTGCCACCCGGCGGGAATCCATTGCTCGGAGCTTTCGGAACCATGTTGGAGTCGGATCCGGACACCATCGGGCAAATCCGCGGTCGCAGGAGCGTCCTTCGCGGGGTTGAAGTCCATCCATTCCTGGGCGTGCGGCATGAGGCGGTCGAGGGTCAATTGCCAATCGGCCCAACCGGTGGTGAGCGGCTTGTCCAACTCAAGTTTGCCGCTGGAGTTCCCATTTTTTCGCGAGCCGAGGTCGTAGGTAACGCTGCCGTCCTCAGCGATGAAGAGGGTGAGATGATTCGGCGGCGTTGTGCCGGCGGCCGGCATCTCCGGCGCCGCACCGGGCGTGTTGCCATGGGCGTCGGGCGCGGCCGCGGCAGGCACTCCCTTGCCGCGGATGGTGACGATGACCGCGGGATTATTCGGCTGATCGCTGACCGATCCGGGCTTGCCATTCTCGAGCCGAAAATCCGGCCAGTAGTTTTCGATTCGTAAGGTAAACGGACTCCCGTCCATCGGCAGATCGTGGCTAAGATTCTGCGCGACATCGAACGTCCAGGTCTTTTCCGCGAGGCTGGCGACGACACTGCCTTTGTTTCCGCTCTTGGGCTGGAGCAACCGGATCTTCGCGCCGGAGTTTCCGCCTTTTCTGGCTTTGGAAATCTGCTCTTCGGGCGCCTTCGCAAAGGCAAAGATGGTCTCTTCAATTTCCACTTCGGCTGTCGTCGTCGGCGGGGGGTTCGGTGCATCGACCTTGGCTTGTGAAGGCGGAGCGACGCCGCGTTTCAGCTCGATCGTCGCCAGGCCCATGTCAAAAGCGGCATGCTGGTGATCGTCTGCCAGGAGCCAGCTCTCGAGGCGTTGGTTCATCATCGCGGTGGCGAGCGTGAAATGAAGCGCGGGCGGACCTCCATCCTTGAGCGGCTTTGGGTTCAGCTTGCCCTCGATGGCCGGGGCGTATTCAACGATGCTGAGCCGGGCGCCTCCCGCGAGCGAACCGAGATCCCATGGCCGTTGCGGTGTGGGCGGGCGATGAATGAATTCGGCCGGATAGCCTTTGACTACGCCATCCGTGTCGCGCACGCGGAGCTGATGTTGATCGACCAACAGGCGATTGCTGGGCGGTTCGCCTTTGAAGAGCGTAATGGTTCCTTCGATTCCCCAGGTGCGTCCGATGAGAGAACCGGCCAGAAGCGTGATGATTCCAAGATGGGTGATGAGGAACGCGACGTGATGCTTTTTCCAGGGCCAACGCGACAGCGCCGAGACGATGAGGTTCGCCGCGAGAAAAAGGAGCCAGATGTTGAACCACGGGGCGCCGTAGACATAGGCGCGCGCCACCTTGGCGTCGAAGGTCGATTCGTAGAGCGTGCCCGCAATGGCGCCGATGATCAGCACGGCCAGCAAAACCACCGCCAGCTTCAGCGAAGAGAAGAAGCGGAAGACGGGATTGCGCTGCCAGCCGGGGCGGGAAGCGGAAGAAGGTGCGGCCATGATGGTGAGCGGGCATTTTCCGGCAGAAGTTCGGTGGGTTCAACGCGAGAGTTGGCGTCCGTGGTCCTCCTCGTTCTCGTCCTTCGTCCTCGTCCTCGTGCTTATGCTTATTCTCGTAATGGGAAGGGGACGGATCGAGGACGAGGACGAGGACGAGGAGGAAGGCGAAAGCCGCCTATCCGCTCTTGTCCAGCGCTGCGCGGAAGGCTCGCAGGTGCGTCGCGAAGCCAGGGGCATCGAAGGCGTCGAGCGTCCGGACATCCTGGAAAAGCTGATTAAGCTCGGGCTCGATCTTCAGGGGCGCGCCGCGATTCTGGCTGAGGGCATTGGTTAACCGATCCAGGGCGAAAACAAGGCGCTTCGCGCGCTGACCGAGCAATAAATTAGCCGTTCCTTTCGCCGTGAATTCCCCGTCCAACGCCGCCAATGCGAACAGGAGCGACCGCGCGGAGCTTTCGCTCCAGTTCGAGGTCGACCCGCGGCGAGCGAGCGTGTCCGCCTGCGTTTGCATGCTGGTAAAATCCGACAGGCCGGGAGTGCCCGAGCTCTGGCTCACCGGCGACGGAATGCTGGCGGCGGAAGTGGCCGTGGCGCAAAGCCAGGCCAATCCGTCCCAGCGAGCAATAGCGAAGTCATCATTTTGCGGATCGTTCGCGAGCGCCCAACTCATTTCGCGCAGGGCGACGGCCTGCCCGGTCAACCATTGGCGCAGTCCGGTCCATGGTTCCTCATCCTTCCAATGCTTGGGCTCGGCGACCGATTGACCATCCAGCTCGAAGAACAAATCGGGATGCCCCGCCTTCGAGATCTCGGGCGCCAGATTTTGGTGACAGGCGACGCAGGCGTTGGCGCGCACATAAAGATTGCGGAGATCGTGCAGGCCGGCGGCCACCCGCGTGTTGTAGCTCCAATCCGTCCGGGTATGGCCGCGGAGCCAGCCGCCGGCAGCGCCATGGCACGTCTCGCAGGAGACACCTTCGTCCGGGTGCGCCGTCGGCAAGAGCCGGCTGGGCGCGACCGATTGGAACGGCGAATGACAAACGGTGCAGCGCGCGCTCGAGGTCGCACTCGCGATCCCGAGGCTATCCGCTATCCGCTCCGATCGCGCATTGAGCAGGACCGCGTACGCCTTGGTGTGAAAATCCTGCCGGCTCCAGGTGATATACTGGCTTCGTTTGGGACCAGCGCCGCCGTGGCAACTGGATGATTTGCAGCCGAGCGATCCCACAAACATCCCGCCGCTCTCGCGGATTTGTCGCGGCTCTTTCGCCGGGAGGTGGCCGCTGGTCGCAGCGAAGAAAAGCCAAAGGCAGACAACTCGCGACAACACCCGAAAAGCTTAGCACCGCCATTTCAAAAAATGCGACTGCAAACCGAATGCGCCTCACTGGTACGGCGAGACGCCGTCGAGCCGGCTGGTGCTCGCATTCCGGCTGTAGCCGCTTCGCTGTGCGAAGCGCTGGGAGTTGCGTCGCCGCTTCTTAACCGTTTACGCCGCCCACAGGGCGCGGCTACAGGGGGCGTCCGAGCCTCAATTCGCCCAGGACTTCCACTTCTTCCGCAACGGCTTGACATAGCGATCGACATCCACCTTTTTCAATCGATCGACCCCGTCTTTCACGACGTCGGCGGAATCTTCGTATCTCTGTCGCATCGATTTGAAGAGCGGCCAGAGAAACGGCAGCGAAAGAACGCTCAAATCCACGTTTCCAAGGGGCGATTTCGCTTCAACCTCTTTCTCAGACGAACTGGAAGCGTAACGAATCGCCAGCCCAATCGCGACTCCCAGGGCCAGTGCCCCCACTACGGTCGGGATCGGGTTTTCACGCAGGAAAAACTCGGTGCGCTCGCGGGCGTTGCCGGCTTTTTCCTTGGTTTGCTCCCACGCATCGCCCGCCGCCACCGAAACCTTGCCTGCTGCCTGCCGCAACCGCTCCGTGGTCCCGCCGGAAATCTGGTTCCCAGACCTCATCGAAGCCGCCAGCGGATCGTCCTCTGTAAATTCGTCACCGTTTGGATTGATCATATGATTATTTCGTAAGTCATAAGACCATTGCGCCCCTGATTCGTTCGTTCTTTTCGGAATCCAGCTGCGGCTTGAGGTCCGTAAGGGGAGGAAACGCAAAAATTGGATGAGTATTTCCTGCTCGCACGGGAACACGGCATGCCTTCCGCCGGTGGCGAGGGCATCGGGATCGACCGGCTAACGCGGCGTTATTTTGTTTACATTGCTTACGCCCAGACAGTAAAGGGGGAGACGTGCGACCTCAAACCTCCCACGTTCGAAGCTCAAACGGAATGTAGCTTGCTAGTGCACACTTGCCTCGGACGCAGGAATTAACGTGCAGCTGATCAAAAACAGAATTGATGGGGGCGGGAGCGCCGTGATGCGAGAGAATCCTAAGGACATTGCATTTTCGAATGCTGCGAATGGTGATCGCGCAGCGTTCCCGCTGCATCGGATTTTTGAATCTCAGGTAGCGGATCGCGCGGAAGCGGCGGCGGTCGTTTTTCGAGGTGAGCAACTCAGCTATCGGCAGTTGAATCTGAGAGCGAATCAGCTGGCTCACTTTCTCATGCAGCATGGGATCGGCGCGGAGTGGCGGGTGGCCGTCTGTCTCAAACCCTCATTGGAAGTACTGGTGAGCTTGCTCGCAATCCTAAAGGCAGGCGGAGTGTACGTGCCGCTGGATCCAACCGACCCCGCTGAACGGATCGCAGCAATCCTGGAGGACAGTCAGCCGGGACTTGTCCTTACCCAAAGTGGTCTGCTCGCAAAGCTGCCTGATATTCCGAAGACTTCGATCTTTTGTTTTGATCGGGAGTGGGAAGCGGTCCAGTCGTTTCCAGGGGGGAATCCGGAGACTGAGATCGAGTGGGACCAGTCCGCCTATCTCGTTTACACTTCGGGCACGACTGGCCGGCCCAAAGGTGTGATTGCGAGTCATCGCAACCTGGCCCATTACATCCTTGCCGCCCAGCGTCACTATGGCTTTGACGACCGCGACACGATGCCGGCCGTCGCGCGGTTTGCCTTTAGTATCAGTCTCTTCGAACTGCTTTCTCCGCTGGCCGCCGGCGGGAGATTGCTCATCCTGGAGCGCGAGGATGTTCTCAATTTCAAACGCATCGTCGAAGTCCTGGGAGAAGTGACAGTCATTCACGCCTCTCCGGGTTGGTGGCGAAGGTTCCTGGCTTATGTGCTCGCCGGTAATTTCGATGCCTCGCAGTTCCTCCATGTCAGGCACGTCTCTTCAGGCGGCGACATGGTTCCGGCCGATCTCCTGGAGACAATGAAACAGGTGTTTCTTAACGCCGAGGTCTTTGTCATCTATGGCTGCACCGAGATTAGTTGCATGGCCTGCACTTATCCCGCGCCAAGGGATCAACCCTGTCACAAGTCGTGGCTGGGCCAACCGTTCGAAAACGTTGCCCTGAAGTTATGCGATCCGGAGCAGCGTCCTGTGCCCAATGGAACGGAAGGCGAGATCTACCTCGGCGGATTAGGCGTTACCAAGGGCTACCTGAATCTGCCGAAACTGACCCAGGAGAAATTTGTCGATCTGGATGGCCAGCGGTTTTACCGCACCGGCGATCTTGGCCGGATCGAGGGCGGAAAGCTCGAGATGCTCGGGCGGATTGATTTCCAGATTCAATTGCGGGGCATTCGGATCGAACCGGGAGAAATTGAGACCCATCTGCGCCAGGCGCCGGGCGTAAAAGACGCGATCGTGATGGCGCGTGAATTGGGAAACAGCGACAAAAGTCTCGTTGCTTATATCGTCCTGAAAGAAGGAGAAGGCGAGGATATCGAGGCGATTGGGGAATTTCTGCGGGGAAGGTTGCCCCAGTACATGGTTCCGGCCGCGTTCGTCGTTTTGGACGCGATCCCGGTCAACACGAACCAGAAAGTGGATCGGCGCGCTTTGCCCGCTCCTACTGCCGCGAACATCGCGCGGCCAGGGACGATTGTGCCGCCCCGGGATGAATGGGAAAAAGGCTTGGTGGAAATCTTCGAAAAGACGCTCGGAAATCAGCCGCTCAGCACCCAAAACAGCTTTTACGAGTTGGGCGGTGACTCCCTCCAGGCAATCCAAATCCTTCTCGAGGTGGAGCAACGATGGAGTCGGACTCTTCCGATTACGATCCTGTTGGAAGCCCAATCGATTCGGGAATTAGCCGCGGTGATTCGCAGCCCTGCCGAAGAAGCGGCGCCGCGAGCGAAAGACGTCGTAACCTTGCGCCGAGGCGGCGCGAAACCACCACTGTTTTGTCTTCAGGGCGTCTGGCTTTATCAGGAACTGGCTCAGTACGTCGACCAAGACCAACCTGTATATGGGGTATTCCTGCAGGAGGAAGTCGAGTTGCTCAAGACCAAGCGCTTTGACGAGGTCAACTCGGCCTTCAGTGATATCCCGCGTGTTGCCGCACGTTATCTCGAATCCATTCGCGCGGTTCAGCCGCACGGGCCCTACTACCTTGCCGGATTTTCTTTTGCAGGTCTGATCGCTTTCGAAATGGCGCGGCAGCTCAAGGCGGCGGGAGAAGAAGCAGCTCTCGTCGCGCTCCTCGATTCGGCAGTCGTCGGGAAAGTGGCGTGGCGACGTCGGTTGCAAGGTCACTGGGGTTTCTTCCGGGAACAAGGGACGAGCCATCTGATTAACCGGGCACGCCATCGTTTGAAGGGAGTCCTCGGCAGAGGCAAACAGCCTTTCGGGGAAACCACCTCGCGGTTTGGAGCGGCCGATCAGGAAGACACGCTCGATCAGGTGAGTGCACACGCCGCCGCGACCTACTTTCCGCAGCCCTACGATGGCA
>QHMY01000248.1:10601-14241 GCA_003218305.1 Verrucomicrobiota bacterium | reverse complement strand
ATCACCGACCGCCGGAAAGGGATGGACCTACTCGCAGCAGCAATCGAATCACTCCCCGGCGAGCGGCCCACCCTCCTGACCATGGGCAAAGGCTCCTTTTCCATTCCTGGAGCTGAGGTCGTCCATCTTGGCCTGATCACCGACGAGCGACGTCAGCGCTACGCCTACAGCGCGGCCGATCTCCTGGTGCATCCGGCGCGGGCGGACAACCTGCCCAATGTGCTTCTAGAAGCGATCGCCTGCGGGACGCCCGCGCTCGCTTTCGATATCGGCGGTATGCCAGCCGCAGTGCGTCCCGGAGTCACCGGCTGGCTGGCGGATGAAGTCTCTGCGCCCGCAATGGCGGCCGCGCTCCACACAGCGCTCGGGTCAGTGGCCGGCGGGGGGAAGCTTCGCGAGTCCTGCCGTGCGGTCGCGGAAGCGGAATACGGCCTTGCGACCCAAGCCCATCGCTATCGGACTCTTTTTGCCGAACTGCTAGCGGCTTGAAAGGCGTTGCTTTCTGGGCTGCCGCTCACTTCGGCCGCAAAACCTTGCAGGGATTACCGGCGGCGAACACATCCGGAGGCACGTCCTTTGTCACGACGGAACAGGCACCCACGACACTACGCGCTCCCACTGTCACTCCGGGCATGACAAACGTCCGTGCCCCGAGGAAGGCGTCTTCCCCAATCGTGATCTTGGCCACGACGAGTCGCAAACCCGGATTGACGAAATCGTGACTGCCGCTGCTGAGATATGATTCCTGCGCAACCGTGGCTCGCGCGCCGATTTCGATTTCCCCCAGCGTGTAGGCATTCGCGCGATCGCCCAGGCAGGCGCGATCGTGCAGGGTCAGGTTCCACGGGATAGCGATCCGCGCCCGCTGATGAACGAAGGGTGTTCCGTGAATGTGTGCACCAAAAGTGCGCAGCCAGAAGAGTCGCCATGGGTTCAGCGGCTTTGGTGTCCAGAAGCAGAGCAAAGTCCAGGTTGCCTCCCACAGAAGACGGAGTATCCGATTCTCAAGCGTCCACGGCGATTCGTGCGCAAGCTGCTGCTCAGGTTTAACGACCTTCAGTTCTTCCATCGGCTATCCTTTTCGATTCAATCGGAACGAATATCCAGCGCTTTGAGAAGCAACTTCGTTGCGTGTCCAATCTCGAAATTTGTCTCGAAGCATTTGCGGGCGTTCTCGCGCATCGCGAGGCGGGCCTCCGGCGAAGTCGCGTTCCAGCGTTCTAACAAACGTTTCGTGCCCGCAAGATCGTCGTTTTCTACATAAGCCGCGCCCGCACCTTCGATCTCGCGCCAGATATTTACCTTGTTGGCGATGAGTACGGGCGTGCCGCAGGCGAGTGCTTCGGCGACGGCTATCCCAAAATTTTCCTGATGCGAAGGGAGGATAAATACTTCGGCCGCACTAAAGGCTCCCCACTTCTGCGCCCCGGCGAGCATTCCCGTGAATGTCACCGCCCCATTCGCTTTCGTCGCTAATTCCTGCAATAAACGCATGTATGTCTCATTCGCGGGCGGACCGGCCATGACAAGATGAAGTGCGCTGCCGGATGATTGTTGCATCGAGGCGTACGCTTTAATCAGTAGCTCGCAGCCTTTTTTTTCGTGGAGACGGCCAAGGAAGAGCAAAAGGCGCTGACCGCGGAGTTGCGGGAAACTGTGGAAGAAATCCTCGCGGGCGCTGGCAAGATCGATTTCCGGCGCTTCAACCCCGAGAGGCGCAATCCTTTCCCGACACCGATAGAGCCAAAAGGATTTCCGCGCGTTGAGTCGTTCTTCCTCGGCGGTGAAAATAACCCCACGCGCATCGCGCAGGACGCGATATTCGGCCCACGGCCAGTAAAGCCATTTCTTCAAATGTTTGAGCGGGTAGGCGCGCTTAAACCAAGGGTCGAGCATGCCCTGCGGAAGGACGTAATACGGAATGCGGGAGCCGGCATAGCGTCGCCACGCCGCGAAGCTGTGATATTGCCAGATGCCGTTGACGATCACGCAATCGAACCGTCCGCCTTCGTCGCGCAACCAAGGCAATAAACGTCCGGAATACCCGTAGGTTGAACGGTTTACACCAAGGGCGTGGCGTTTAATTCCGACTTCGTCCAGCCAGGGCGAACTCGGCAAATCCAGACTGACGATTTCCACGTCGTGACCGGCCTGCGCCAGCGCGTCGCTGAACGAGAGCATCGCCTGAAGAACACCGCCGCTGCTTCGGTCGAGCGTACGAGTCAACTGCAGAATTTTCACAGTTAAAACACGAAGCCTTCGCTGCGATGAAAGTAGGCGAGGTCCGGTGACAGTTTCTGGATCGCGCGCGCCGGCACGCCGCCGTAGAGATTGTAGGTTTCTGTAAACGCTTTATTCAAAAGCGATTTCGCTCCGAGCACGCAAAAATCGGGCAGCGCGCTCCCGCCGAGCAACACACAATTCGTTCCAACAAAACAATAGTCGCCGATGGAAACCGAAGCAGACGTTTGCCGGTTCTGCGCGAGATCGATCGTGTGCGTAAGAATTTGGGATTGGAAGCCGGCGAAGGTCGCGAATTTTCCGATCGAAACGGAGTTCGTGCAATCGATGAAATGCCGATTGGTGACGGCGGAATGCGCGCCGAGAATTAACTGGGGTCGGCGTTCGGTTTCGCTTGCGAAATGACGAGAGGACCCCAGCGGAAAACCGGTGATCCAATTGCCGCGTCCGATCGAGGCATGCTCATGCAGATGAAGAAGCGCGATGTTCTTGCAAAGGGTGAGATGTCCGATCGCAGTGTTCGCCTCCATGATCAGACGGTCCGGAAGAATCCAGGCAAGTCCGATGCGGCTGCTCGGATGAATCGTGAAGCCAAATTGTTTCTCGAGAAACGAGCGTCGCAGGGCCCACGGGAGCAGGAGACTAAGGAACATGAGCAGCTTCTTCACAATTGTGGGGTGAGGCTCCGATAGATTTCGAGATACTGCGCAATCATTTCCTTCGGATCGAAACGGGCGGCGTTGCGCAGGCTCTTCTCGCTCCAGCGCTCGCGCTCCGCCGCGTCCGTTA
The DNA here is from genome assembly GCA_003218305.1 of Verrucomicrobiota bacterium. Classification (GTDB taxonomy): domain Bacteria; phylum Verrucomicrobiota; class Verrucomicrobiia; order Chthoniobacterales; family UBA10450; genus AV80. The sequence continues at coordinate 11,211 of QHMY01000248.1, read as the reverse complement.
GCCTGAGAATGTCCGCAGCGAAGCCTTCTTCATCATCGACGTCATGAAGCAGCGCAGCTTCACCGCCCACTTCGGGTAATGGCCCGATGTTGCTGCAAATGACAGGGCATCCGCAGGCCTGCGCCTCAGCCACCGGCCAACCGAAACCTTCGAAACGCGACGGATAGAGCAACGCGGTCGCACGGTTGTAGAGCGCTTCGAGCAACTCATTATCAGGAAAGCGCACCTCGATCATGCGATCGGAAACCCCGAGGTCTTGGCCTAACGCACGCATGGGAACAGTCACCGGGTCACCCACAAAAATAATCCGGCCGTTCCATTTATCTTTGCAACGCGCGAACATCCGGACCGCGCCCTCCCGGTTCTTGCGGCGCAAACTCGAACCAACATGCAAGACAAAAGGCGTTGCGGGATCGAGTCCGCTCAGCTTCAGACGCGCAGCCGCCTCGTCCAGCGGCAGTTTCCGATAGGGATAATTCAGGCCGAGGGTCGCAACCGTTAGTGAAGGTCCGCCTGCTTCGGAAATAAGGAGTCGCTTCGCGTCCGTCAGGGTTGCGTGGGAAACGCAGACCACAGCGCGCGCGCGTCGCAATCCGGCCAGGATCCAGCG
>QHMY01000248.1:0-10580 GCA_003218305.1 Verrucomicrobiota bacterium | reverse complement strand
TTCCCGCTACGCGATGCCGGACAATCCGTTTCCTCGCCAAGCCCACCGCGGACGGCGAGAAGATCGTGGCAGGTCACGACCGTCGGGATGCCCGCGGTGTAATTCACATACATCGCATTCGAGTGGTCGCAGATGTGAACGAGTACAGGATGCTCCGCGATTTTCTTGCGGAGCTGTCGCGGAAACAAAATGAACTTGTCGATGTAGCCCAGCCATTTCGCGACAAAGGCACCGGCCAGCCGGAAATTGCCGAAAAAAGGCGTCGGTCTAACCAGCTCTGCGGCAACACCGGCGGCTGTGAGACCTTGCAGTAGCATCGTGCCAAATCGATGCATGCTCTGTTGCTGGTCCGGCGGGTAGTTACCGATTAGAAGAACCATTGTTTTCATCGCGTGGAGCGACAGAACGGTGGAGACGATCGGCGTAAGGCGAGCGCCGTCCCACCACTCGTTTGGTTAAGTGGCTCCTTTGGGGAGCAGCGCCCGAAAGAAGGTTTTCCTCCGCTTCATCTCGCGCTGCCAAAGCCAGACCGGTTACAAGAACCGTAAATCCTAAAACGGTAGGCTGGCCCAATTGGCCGATCACCAATGGGAAAAAACTGGAGCTGAAAAGGAGAAGCGGAAGGGTGTTCCCTCCCCGCACGGATTTCAGGCAGAGGAATCCGATTTTCAAAGCCAGCCCGCAACGCCACAACACAAAAGCGAGTCCCAGGACCGGTCCGCTCTCCAGGAAAATGCGCGACCATTCCTCTTCGGAAAGCAGGAAGCTGCTTTCGCCGGTGAGGAATTTTGCGGCGGCATTGGTTCCGATGCCGAGGCCGAAACCGAGCCACGGCGCTTCTCCAAGAATGAAAATGCCGTTGCTAAAACTGCCCACCACTCGCGTGACCATCCCGGACGTGATCGATCGCTCTTCCGTTTCGGCAACAGCGGTAAAACGCTCGGTAAGAACGGTGACACCTTCATTGAAGGCGACGACGAACCTCGAATTCTTCACCAGGGGAATCTGGAACAGAATATATCCAAGGAAGACTATGGCGAGCAACGCTTGACCGAGTCGAGTGACCGCGCCCGGGCGTAAAATAAACACGACGAGGAGTGATGCGATCACCAGCGCGCATGCCGCCACCGTCGAGCGGCTGCCCGAGACGGCGATGCCGATGACGACCGCAATTGCCGCCACAATTAACAGCCATTTCTTGTAGACGCCGTGCTTTTGCGCCGCCCAAATCAGGAATCCAGTCGCCGCCGAGTAGTAGGCAACTACACCGATGATAAATGAAAATGTCCCGGAGGTTCGCACCTTGCCCGATCCGGCGGTGATCATTTCGCCTTCTCCGCTCGCCGTGCGGTTGAGGATCGACTCCGGACCCGCTTCAAATTGCGCGATCATCAACAACGTCATCGGCACGAGGAGAACCAGCACCCACCAGCCGATCTTTTTCACATCTTCGCCACGCATTACGGCTGGGATAAGAAAGATCAGGGGCAGATGCAGGAAATTTGACCGGAAACCATAACCACTGATGAAGAGAATAATGGTCGGCGGATACGGCCAAAGCGGGACAACACTAATAATTAGCGATAGAAAACCGATGACAGCGAGCGACACCACCCATCGATTCCGTGGAAAGATACCGGCTCGCCACGCCAGAACGTAAGCAAGGAGCAGCACCGGATCGCGAATAATCAGCAGCGGACTCGACAGCATCGGCACTATCCACTTGCGCAACGCGCCCTCGCTCAAGAGCAGCCAGAAGTACAGCCAGATGAGCCAGCGGATGTTCCGGAGGGTTTTCTCTTCGTGATCGTTCGAGGTCATTCGCCGGTCAAAGCACGGATGGCGGCGAGGATTTTTCCGCCGTAACCGCTCCAGGTAAATTCACTTGCTCGTTTTTGCGCTGCAATCGCCATGCCATTGATGCATCCGCGATTCATCGCGAACCAGTTTATTTTTTCCGCAATCGCCTCGGGCGATCGAATCGGCACGAGAAAGCCCGTTTCGCCTTCCGCGATCAAATCATCACCGCCGGCGTTCGGCGTCACGATCAGGGGCAATCCGCACGCCATCGCTTCCTGCTGAACCAGGGCGCGTCCCTCCACGATCGAGGGCAGGACGAGAACATCGCAGGTCCGCATCAGCCGGAGGACCTCGCGATGCGGTCGCGGCGCTTCATAAATGAAGTGTGGAAACTCCTTTCGATACCAACCAAGCGGGCGCAAAAGCGATCCCATGACGACAAGCTCAACATTCCTGGAATCTAGCAACTTCATCGCGGCAAACAGATCGGCCAGGCCTTTGCGTTGGGTAAGTGAGCCGGCGAAAAGAACGCGCAGCGCGCCATCGCCGCGTTTCCGCTCCGCGTTGTCGACCGGGTCTAGAGAGGGTGAACCGAACGGTGCAACCACGCACGGCTTTGCCTCTCGCGTGCTTTCTGGGAGCGAATCGAGGACGAAATTACTAGGGCAAATGACAAGCTCGGCGAGATCGAGCTCTCGTGTTTTGCGCGCCAATTTTTCAGGGGAATCGCGCGTGCCGAGGAGGGTCGGTTCCCAATCGGGATAACGCTCCGCCTCTTTCTCCAAAAGGCGCCGCGCCGTTTCCCAATACGCAATTGGCAGATCATAAACGCGGCGAACACCCAGATCACGCGCGGTTTTGAACAATTGCTCTGCACAATCTTCATATCCGTAAACCGCGCGGATTTTCTGCCGCTCGTAAGATTCACGCAAAGACGCGGCTGCATGTTTGTCGACATCCTGCCAGACACGATCGATGCTGGCCCACCCTGACTCGTGCTCGATCAGCCGGCGCGGGCCAACCGAGTTGGCGAGCAGTCGCACGATTTCGCGCAGGGGCTGTGTCTTGATTTTGAAATGCGGCAGGTCGTAACCGCGACGCGCCATTTGCGAGCGTAGCCTGGCAGGTCCGAGGAGCAGCGGTGAAGCATTCGACCATCCGAGCGCGGTCACAAATTTTGCGAGCAATCCAGCGCGATCGAGTGCGTCCAGAAGAGCGCGAACGAATTCGTTTCCAAAAGGATGTGCCAGCAGGATCATCTGGCTCCTTCCACCGGTTTCCCTCGAATGATACGCCGATAGGCGCGCGAATAAAATTCGATCGGCTCGAGTTCGGTCGCGAGTTCATCCCGCGTTCGCCGGGCGCGCTCAGCGTACTCCGCTTCGCTCATTCGCGAAGCGTCTTCGAGCAATCTCGCCAGGCCTACGGGATCCGCAGGTTCGCAGATGAGCGCTTGTTTGCCTCCCGCCTCGGGCAATCCGCCATCGCGCGTGATAATGCAAGGCACGCCGAGGTGACGTGCCTCGATTGCGGTCAGTCCAAAGTCCTCCCGCGTATTCGGCGGCACGACAACCCAGCGCGCATTTTTCATCTGGTGCGCCTTGGTTTCTGCATCGACAAAGCCGAGCACGCGGATTCCGCTCAGACCCCGCCGGTGGATCGCATAGTCGATCAAGCTGCGCAACGGCCCATCGCCCATGAGAACAAGGGGCCACTTTTCACGATCGAGCTCAGCCATCGCGTAAGCATCCACGAGCGTGTCGATACCCTTGTTTGCGATCCACCGCCCAATGAACGCGAAGCCGGCCCGTTCCTCGGGCGGCGTCCACCCTTCGGGTAACTTCGAAGTCGTGGCAACCTTGCGACTGCCGGTCCGTTTGGTCTCACCTTCCCAGGTATCCCAGACAAATTGCGAGTTGTACCAGCGCGCGTCGGCGAAGCGCGCGCTCAGGCGCCAGAGCAATCGATGCGCGTTCCACTCGCGCGACATGTAGTTGTGAATCGTCAGCACGAGATGTTTGCGAAATAATTTCGTGAGCAGCACGACATCGGGCGATGCATTTTGCAGATGGACGATATCGGCCCACCGAATGGCGGCGGCGAGATCCTTGTCGGCTCGTTCGCAAAAATCGACTGACTCGCCCTGTAACATTTGCTTCAGGTTCGCCTGTTTCGCGAAATGCTTTGTCTTTTTGAAAACGACCCGGACCTCAAAATCCGGCTCCTGCCGAACGGCCGCCGCGACGGCCATGACAAATGCCTCAATCCCTCCGTAAGCACCTTGCGATGGACTAACGATTAGCAGCTTGATTGGGTTCACGGCGCTGGGATTTCTATATCCAACGCGCGCGCAATTTCACTCGCGATGCTCGGCCAGGCTGAGGTCCGCGCCTGCCATTCGCGCAATCTCGCCGCCCGCGAATGCAATTCCACCGTTGTGATCTCCTCCATCAATTCATGCGGCGAGACCAATAGAGAAAGAGGCTCGGGCTTCACTGCGTCCGCGTAACAAGAGATGATGTTCAAACCGTGAGCGGCACAGGCCATGAACGTGCCGGACTTGGTGACACTAAGCTCACCCTGCGCCCAGATGGCAAACGCGGCAGTCGAGAGCAGGTTGGTAATTTCGTTCTCTGGCAGCGGTCCGCGCTGGTCGAATCCTTCGCTCAAGCCCAGGGCCAGCAGGCGCCTGCGCTCCTCCTCTTCTCCCTGCGGCGAACTGCCCGCTCCGATGACGACGACTTTCCTGAGCTTCCTGGCGTGACTGAGCGCCTTCAACTCCGCTTCCATTTTCCGTAATGCGCGAATTCGCGAAAATTGCAAACCGAAGAGAACCGCAACGCCAGGTTGTCGCGCGTCGTCCCTCAGGCACACGCGATGAATATTAGAACCGACGGGTAAGACCTGGATCTTACTGCCCGGCCAAAGAGCCGCGAGGTCCTTGGCCTGGCCTGACGTGCTCGTGAGGGTTTTATCGGTCACTCGCAATAGCCTGCCTATATCGCGCCGATGCAATTGCTGAATGAGATAGTTCTTGTTCCAGACCGGCCAGAACGTCCAAATCTCGTGAAACATGATCGCAAGAAATCCTTGCGATTCCTCCTTCCAATCGATCAATGCGTTGATCAGCCAGCGGGGATAACCAAACCGCTGAAAACCGTAGCCGCTGTATTGCACGAACACTTTTCCTCCCTGCCTCGGCAATTTGTTTCGAAGCGCATCCGCACGAGCATCGACTGCTTCGACCGGGTATGGCCCGAAAGAATTGGCCGGCATATTTCCACCGGCAGGGATGACCAATCGTAACCCCCCGATCTGCGGCAGGTGCTCAAGCAATCGTCGGGTGTAATCGCCGATTCCGCCGCTGCCCAGCTCAGGAGAGATTATGACGAGTTCGCCGGTCACGTTTCGTTCGCTCCACGCAGAGATGCGAGATGCCTGCGATATTCTTCTGTGGTGGCGCGGGCAATCGGCGGCCAGGAAAACGCTTCCGCTGCTTGCCCGCTCCGGCGCCGAAGCTCTTCGTAGTGCGAGACGTTATTCGTCAAAATATCAATAATGATCTCACTGAACCTGACGACATCTCCGGGCGCGACGAGTAATTCGGGCAGACTGTGATGAAGGATATCACGAGGCCCCGTCACATCGTACGCCACCACGGGAATTCCCGCGGCCAATTGCTCGACCACGGCAAGGCCGAAACCTTCCACGTAGCTTGGAAACGCGGCCACGGTGCAGTCGGAAAGAAGTTGCGGAAGGGCGTCCGGTTGGTAGCGGGCCACAAGCTCCACCCATTCGACCGCGCCAGGACCGAGATCGCTCCGGACCTTTTCATCTTCGGCCATCGTTCCTAAAAAAAGGAACTGCGCTTCAGGCACCCGGGCGCGGACAAGGCGGATGATCTCGCCCCAATCTTTCGCGCCCTTTCTCAGAGTCCACATTCCGATGAAGCAGATCTTCTTTTGTTGCCAGCGGGTTTCGCTGGAAGCCGCCGCTTGCCAGAGCGCCTGCCGATGTTCTACCGCTAGGCCATAGGGCTGAACCATGGCCGATCGAAGGGATCCGATCTCATCGCGAAGAAAGCGAAGCTCGTCGGAATTCGGCAGGTTCAGCAAATCGCAATGCCGAATCGAGGCATGAGTTGCGGCGCGCACACCCTTGTAGAAGAGGCCGTAGAAAATACGACCGAGAATGTTTCCTTTCCTAGACGACGGCCAGCGTCTGGCCGCCGTCTGCTCAAACTTTTCGTAAAGATCGTATAGCCCGACCGAACGCGCGACGAGCAGGCCGCTAAATCGAAGGGATTTTTTCGAGGAAATTAATGTCCCGGCCAGGGCGTCGATCACGTCAAAACGATGCGCGTTGCGGCGGATAAATCTGGCCGCACAGAACGGAAACAAAGTAAGGCGGAGTGCGGAAATACGGGGCGAAGATGTCGGCACCGGAAAAGCATCTGTGAGACAGTATTTTTCGACTAAGTGCCCGGACTTGCGCCATTCTTCAGCGAGATCGATCCAGACGCGCGCCGCGCCGAGCCTCGGGTCCCACGGGGTGTTTACAACGGCCAGGATGCGCAAGGGCTTGTCCACACTCGTTCGATCTACAAGTCGAACCGAGAAAGATCTCGGCCTCGCGCTTACGAAGATTGGATCTGCTTCGGTTCCCTGTGATGCAGGGCGGCCGGCGCAGCGCGTTCGTCGACCGGCTCCGGGGTGTTGTAATACTCCGCATATTGGTAGTAATAATACTCGGAGAGCGACGTATCGACCTGGTTCAAAATCACGCCCGGAACATTTACCTGGCGATTGTAAAGCAACTCGAGCGATTTCCGAGTCAGACGCGCGGAAGTGTGGGAGAGGCGCACGACAAAAAGCGTCGCGTCGATTTTCGGGGCCAGACTCGTTGCATCGTCCGCCGCAAGAACCGGCGCGCTGTCGATGATGATGTAATCGAAGAAGGTGTTAATTTCCCGGAGGAGCGCGTCCGTTGATTCACGTAACAAGAACTCACTCGGCTGGCCGATCGTCTTGCCGCGCGGCATAAGAAACAGGTTTGGATACGAAGTCGGCACCACGACCTGACGCCAGTTTACTTCCTGTTGCAAAACCTCGGAAAAACCGATTTTGGACGAGACACCGAACGCGTCGCGGAGAGCCCCCCGCCGAAGATCGCCATCGATAAGAAGGGTGCGCGCGCCAGCGAGAGCCATCGTGATGGAGAGATTAGCCGAGACCGTGGATTTCCCCTCATTCGGAATGGCGCTGGTGACGAGAAATGTCTTGGGCCGCGGGCCCTCATACGGCATGAAGAAAATGGAGGAACGAACGTTGCGAAACGACTCCGACAGAACGTGTCGCGCGTCGTCCTGCTGCAAGAGCATGACATCGCCCTTAACTTTCTCTCTCGGGATCTGGCCAAGGACATTTTCTGAGAACTGATGCTGAAATTCACCGAAGGAAGCCATGCGATCGTCAATCCGGTCGAGCAGGAACAGGACGGCGAGACCACCAAGAATGCCGGCGCCTAAACCCATGAGCAGGCTCTTGATTAGTCCAGGCCGGACAGAAACAGGTGCCGTCGCGTTTTCCATGATGGCGATTTGATCGCCGGTATCCACCACCTGCGAGACATTAACTTCCTTTAGATTATTGGTGAGCCGGTCATAAAGTGTTTTAAGGCGATCGGCTTTGCCTTTGATGCGATTGAATTGCGCGAGCCGCTGACTCAGATCGAGGGCCTTCTTCTCCCACTCGGCGATACTTTTTTCCAGGTTTTCCATCTGGACACCAATGGATTTTCGGCGCGTATCGAGTTTCTCGATGCTGTCTTCGCGGAAGAGTTTGATGAGGTTTTCCTGCTTCGCGATTTCGTCATTAAGCTTGAGAATTTTCGGATGCCTTGGACGCAAATCTTTCGCGAGCGTGTCGCGCTCCGCTTTCACGACCTGGAGGGCCTGCTTCGCCTTCAAATAGTCCCCCTCGGGGCCACGGTCCGTAAAGGCCATCCCAGCCGAGTCGTCCGAAGGCTGGGTGTTGGTTGATCCCGCTCCGTCGGGCTGGACCTGCTTGCGGTCAAGATTCTGATCAAGATCCAGCATGCTCAGCAGGTCGTATTCGGTCTTCAGGGCCGCGAAGCTCTGGTTCAACTTAACCAGATAAGCAGCCGCGCTATTCCCCTCTTCCTGGATGAAACCGATGTTGTTCTGCTTCTGGAATTCGAGCAACTCATCTTCAGCGGTCCGCAAATCTTTCTCCACCTCAATGAGCTGCTCCGTGATCGCCGTAGTTACATTGTGGCCCTGGCCTTCACGCATCCCTTTCTTGAAATCGAGATACTTTTGCATGAGCGCGTTGAGATACGCCTGCGTGTATTCCGGGACCGCGCCCACTGCTCGAAGATCGAAGATCGAGGTGCGCGACTGTTGCGAGACCGTGATCTCAACGGGAGCAGTCGGCATTTCGGGGTGCGTTGAGTGCACAAGTCCCTCGGCACCCTGCTTCACCTGGTCACTCTGCATCAATTGAATCTGGGTGCCGTAAAAGTTACTGCTGTCCTCGCTGTAGACCGCGTTCTGGCTGATATTCAATTTACCCGCGAGCATCATCTTGCTCCGGGAAAGGAAAGAGGGCGCTCTCTGATAAACCATCCACGCCTGCACAAACAGCCCCATGCAAACCGTGAGCAACAGTATCCACCACCGCCGCAGCAGAAGGGCTCTGTAACGATGGAACCGAGTGACGAACTTAGTCGTCCAAATCGGGGAAACAGGATGATCGGGAGCCGCGTTTCCCATGTTACATGTTGATCAAACGTTGCGGCACATAAATTTGATCATCAGGCTGCAGCACCAGATCTTCCTCCGAATGTCCCTCCTCGATGATTCGCTTCAAATCGACCGTGAAATCTCCGCCGCCCTTGCGCGTCAGTTTGATTTTTCGCTTGTTGGCGAAATCGCCAAAGCCGCCGGCACGTATCACCGCCTTGCTTACGGTGTAAGATTCGTCGGGCGGAATTTCCTGTGGCCCCTGCTGCTTGACTGAGCCGTAAACGTAAACTTTACCCCGCGATTTTTCGCTGATGCGCTCGACCGCGAGAATGACGGTGGCGTGATAATAATACTCGCGCTCGAGCAACGACTTAACGTTATAGGCAAGCTCACGGCAGGTCTTTCCCGCGGCGGGGACCAGCCCGATGTAGGGGACCTCCAACTCGCCGCTATCATTGACGCGAAGGTGCTGCGATTCGTTATCGCGATCTTCGACTACGCGGAAACTGACGGAATCGTTAGCTCCGAGCCTCTTCTTGTCGTCGAGCACAGTCATGGAATTGGTCCGCATGACAGTGCTGCTCGTAGGCTGATCGGCCGGGACGGCTTTGGGAATCGGAGGCGCGGGAGCGTTCTGATCCTGCGCCGGCAGCGACAACGGCTGCACCAGTGAAGCAGCAGCGATGAAGGTGACAGCCCAGATTCTCATCCAATTTCAGTTCTCCCTAGAAGCTGTAGGTGCCATCGAGCGAAACGCGATTCTGTCGATAATCGCGAAGCGGCTGATCTGAGTCTTTCTGGATGTATTGGTATCGAAATCCGAGGGTAACGTGCTGGGTCAGCTGATAGCCGAGGGCTAACGCGCCACCGTAACGATGAATGTGTTCCGCCGTGAAAGGAGTAAACAGAGGAATTCCGCCCGGCGTGAGAAGGACCGAGCCGCCGCCCGATTCTTCCGCATCCTCATAAAACAACTCCGTCGAAAGCAGGGTATGATAAAGAACGTTCCAGTGCGCCGTGTGCCGAACGTAATTCAAAGTGATATAGTTTGAATTTACGCCCAGTTGGGATTCGTGGCCCGCCCCCAGAGTATGCGACAGCACGGAATTGACCCGATGCGAAAGCAAAAAGTTGGCATAATAGTCCTCGAGATCGCTCGAATCGTTAATGGTGCCGTCGTTGGCGAAATCCATTTCCTGATAGCCAGCGGCCACCCGCAGTTTCAGATTGGATGAAATCTGCGTCTCCACGAAACCGCCGCCGATGAATGCCTGTGAATCATTCAGGACCATCTGATCGTAATACGAATCGATGAAGCTCCCCTCGAGACCAATGGTCATGGTCGCAGTGGGGGTCCACGCGATTGAGCCGCTCACTATCTCGGCGGCGCGGTCGAGGTAATCGAACATGTCGACGGTCGAAACGTAATTGTAATGATCATATCCCAGGGTCACGACGGCTGCGTTCAAGTCCCATAGAACCGAAACCCCCGCGGTGTTCTGAAAACGGCCGTAATCGGCGACGTTGCTGAGACCGATCTCCGCCACTGGATCCTGTTCGAGTGAAAACCGATCATGAAGGTTGATCCGGAAATCACCCACGAAAATGTCAAACGACAGCTGTGAACCCGGGTTTATCAGCACCCCGTTGGTGTTGTACTCGGAGTGATCCATGTAAAACCCGTAGCCGATACCCACGTCCAGCTTGAGGGTATTAAGCTGGGTGATGGGCCAGAGCGCGTTAACGTTCAACTGGGGGCGGATGATGAAATCGCCCACCTGCTCCGTCGTGATCACAAACGGCCCGCCTGGACCGATGAAAATGGCGGAACCGTCTTCAGCGAGATTGACGTTATCGTTATACTCGACTCCGAGGGTCGCGCTGAACCGCAGCTTTATCGGTCCGAGTTGCAGATTATAGGGAATCTGGTCGATGGATTGGCGGCGCGCTTCAGCCGCACCCTCGCCCGCCAGCGAAGGGCGAACTGCATCCTGGGCTTGGACGATGGGCGCAG
>QHMY01000247.1 GCA_003218305.1 Verrucomicrobiota bacterium | reverse complement strand
TCTTCGAGGGTGTGATTGAGCTGATGACCGGCGTCGTCATACGCGCCCGTTTCGAAGAAACGAAGTCATCCAGCGCCTTCTCGAATCCCGGATACGATTCGCGGACGCACTCGACGTCCTGCACGATCGTCTCTCCGTCCGCGAACATCCCGGCAACGGCGAAAGCCATCGCGATGCGATGATCGCCAAAGCTCGAGACGCGCGCGCCTCGGAGCTCGGCCCCGCCCTGAATCTCTAGCCCGTCACTCAGCTCGGTCACCTGCACACCCATGGCGCGCAGATTGTGGGCGATGGCGGCGATGCGATCCGTCTCTTTCACTCGCAATTCCTGGGCCTGCCGGATGATGGTTGGGCCATTGGCGAGCGCTCCGGCCACGGCCAGAATCGGCAACTCATCGATTAGCTGGGGAATCTCCTTGCCTTGGATTTGAGCGGTGCGCCAGTGATTTCCACCGTCCCGCGCGGTTCGATCTGGTCGACCTCCTCGATTGCTTCACGCACTTGCGCGCCCATTCGGATAAGAACACCGAGGAGTGCGGTCCGGGTGTCGTTCAAACCCACGCGGCGAATCAGCAAATGGCCGCCGGGTTGCGCGCCCGCGGCCACCAGCCAAAAGGCGGCTGAAGAAATATCGCCGGGGATGAGGAAGTCTCGCGATTCAGGCATCTGGTCCCCGAAAATCGTCGTACTGCCATCTTCGTCCCGGGCGGTGCGGACCAGGAAATAATTCAGCATTAGCTCCGTGTGATTTCGGCTCACCGCGGGTTCGCGCACCGTGGTTTTACCTTTGGCAAAAAGGCCGGCCAGGAGCAGCGCGCTTTTTACCTGGGCACTCGCCACGGGCAATTCGTGCCGGCTCCCCTTGAGCTTGACTCCGTGGATTTTTACCGGCGCGGTTTCATTGGGCCCTTCGGCAACGATGTTCGCGCCCATTTTGCGCAGCGGGACGATCACGCGATCCATCGGGCGAGCGGAGAGGCTGGCGCCTCCGACCAGGCGGCTGTCGAAACTCTGGCCGGCGAGAAGCCCGGCGAACAAACGCATGGTGGTCGCAGAGTTCCCGCAGTCGATCTCTCCCGACGGTGCGGTCAGCAGGCGTTTCTTTCCGTACACCACGAGCATGTCCGGCTCCGGGTGTTCGATCTTGATCCCGAGAGAGCGCAGGGCCTGGACGGTTCTCATGCAATCGTCGCTCGGGAGAAACCCGCGCAAGACGCACACACCGTTAGAGAGAGATGAAATAATGGCCGCGCGATGCGAGATACTCTTGTCCCCCGGCACAGTCATTTCCGCCTCGATGCGAGGGGCCCGTTTAACGCGAAATTCCATACGGCTCTCTAAATAAATCGGTTCAGCTCAAGTCACTACGCTGCCGCCTGAAGAGCCGCGCGCGTGACAATCAGCATCGGGACATTCAGCGAGCTTGTCCAGCGCAAGCCGACTGCGGGCTCACGCGCCTCAGAGTCTCCCAGCGGCACCCGAGGACCGGGAGATGGCTCAGGGGACAAGGAAAATCTTATTCGTGTACGGGTCCTTAACCTCGGTTCCCGGAGGAAACCCGCGGACGTCCACGTAGCCCTGGTTGGGCGCGTAGGGGCTGGTGACGAAACCAGGCTTGTTCGGCACAGGAATGCCGTACGGGATGTCGCCCTTGGTTTGTTTCACGGGAGCGGTCGCGGCAGGCTGAGTGGGTGGCGCTTCCACCGGTTCGGTGGGCGGCGGCGTCGGTCCGTTCGGATAGGGTTGCGGCTGCGGCGGATATTCGCTCTGGGGCGGTGCGGCCGGATACTTGGAAGGGTGCCGTGTCGGACGAACCGGTGGCTCGTCCTCACAAGCTCCGAGAAAAACCATGGCACCGACAAGGACAAGCGAGAGCGAAAGTTTCATAAATGGATTTCGACGATGGTCCTCTCGTTGTAATTCATTGTTTGGCAGCTGACAATCGCTAATTAGTCCCTGCCAGACCAGGCTCCATTTATGGCTCGCGATACAATATGACCTCCAAGGTTTTTTTCCCGCAACGAAATATACATTTTCGCGGCCCGCTCTATTCGATTCAGAAGAGAAGAGATGGATAAGAAATCGACCGAAAGAATCCTCGTAGCCGACGACGACGCAGCCAGCCGTAAGCTGCTCGTCCGCATCCTCACCAAGGCCGGTTATTCCTGCTCCCAGGTTTCGGATGGCATCGAAGCCCTCGCTTCGCTCCGCGCTGACCCGCCTTCGCTCCTCCTGCTCGACTTCGACATGCCGGGGATGGATGGCGCCGAACTCCTGAAGAAACTTCGTCAGGATGCGGAGCCAACGATTGCCCAACTGCCAACGATCATGCTCACCGGGCATGGTGGGGAGGAGAGCGAGGTCTTATGTCTGGAGGCCGGCGCGGACGATTTCGTGACCAAACCGATTAATCAAGCCGTCTTGCGCGCGCGCATCGAAACGCAATTGCGCCTGCGCTCCCTGCGGATCCAATTGCAGCAACAAAATGACGAGCTCGAGGCTTGGCGCCACAATCTGGAGCGAGACCTCGCCGCGGCCCGATTGACCCAGCAATCGCTGATTCCGCAAAAACCACCGACTTTGCCGGGGTGGGAAATTGCCGCGTGCTATCGCCCCGTCATCCAGGTTGGCGGCGATATTTATGGGTGGCTGCGGATGGCCGACGGCAGAACCCTGTTTTGGATCGCTGATGCCACCGGGCACGGGGCTTCGGCCGCCCTGCTCACGACGCTGGCAAAATTGCTGTTTCACCATGGCAGCGTGGAACACACCGAGCCGGTGGAAATCATGAAGGCGGTGAACAGCGATTTCCGGAGTATTTTCGGCGCCCGTTCCTTCATGACGGCAATGTGTGTGGCGCTCGAACCGGCGACGGGCCGGGCCAGTGTGGTGGGCGCGGGACATCCACCGTTGCTCGTGAGCCGACAGGATGGGCGAGCCGAAACAGTCTTCTCATCGGCGCCGCCGCTCGGGCTCCTCGAGCGTTCCGAGTTCCTGGCGACGGACATTGATCTCGAACCGGGCGACGCCTTTTTTCTCTACACCGACGGCCTTTACGGATCGAGGCGCGATCGAAATCCGCGCCTTTCCTCCGGGCGCCTCGCGGAAATGTTGCAACCAATGGCGGCCACCGCGCACGCACTGTTGAACCGGGTGGTAGAGCAGGTCGCAATGGAAGATGGAGGCAAACCGGCCTTGGACGACGTGGCGGCAGTGGCAGTTCGGCGTTCCAACTGACCCGTAAAATCTTTGCAATTCGCTAAAATTAGTATTGCCCTCCCACGAGTGAACGATTAATCAGCCTCTATGCCGAAACCCAAAAAGACTCCTTCAAAACGTAAACCGAACGCCGCCTTCATGAGACCGGTGCAACCCGACGATAAACTTGCCATGATCGTTGGCTCCAAACCGCTCCCACGTTCCGAGCTCACCAAGAAGCTCTGGGACTACATCAAGAAGAACGGTTGCCAGGATAAGAAAAAACGCACCATGATCAATGCGGACGATTCGCTCAAGCCCGTCTTCAATGGTAAAAGCCAGGTCAGCATGTTCGAGATGACCAAGCTCGTCTCCGGACACATCAAGTAATAAATCTTTCCTTCGGTTTTTTAGCCCGGCGTTCCCCGCCGGGCTAGCTTTGTACGCATCGCTGGCGGAGCGGCTCGATCGAGTCTGCCGTCACCCACAGGAGAGCCTTCAAGGGCAATAGATTTCGGTGGGGGCGGCCGCTTGCGATGTGGGACAATCTGCCGGAAGTTGGCGCGTGAAATTCTGCCAGTCTCCCCTGCTCGCTGCGTTGATTGGCGCCGGCTGCCTTGCGCTCTCGAGTTGCGGACCGCAATCAGACCCGGCGAATGTTTCCCCCGCTCAATCCCCCACCCCCGCGGCCACAGCGTTATCCACCAGCAGTGTCTGGGTGACCAAGACCGCTTCCGTGAAGGCTGGCTGGACAACCAGTTATGAAGAAGGACAGCAGGACGCCAAGGCCAACAACAAGCTCATGCTGCTTGATTTCACCGGCTCGGATTGGTGTGGGTGGTGCATTCTCCTCGATCGCGAGGTCTTTTCGAAACCGGAGTTTAAGGAGTACGCGAGCAAGAATTTGGTCCTGGTAGAGTTGGATTTCCCCAAAAGGAAACCGATGCCCGACGCGGTTAAGCTGCAAAATGCGAAACTGGCCCAACGTTTCCAGGTTCAGGGGTTTCCCACCATTATCGTCCTGAACGGCGATGGACAGATGGTCGGAGAGTTCGGCTATATGAAGGGCGGCCCCGAGGCCGTCATCGCGGTGCTCGAAAAACTCCGCAAAGGCTAGGCCGAGCCGGCGGCCTGTCTCCGCCAGCCGGGCCGCTAAATCAGTTTGCGTTGGCCGTTTCGAACGTCCGCTGCAAAGCTTCGGCCAGCTCCGTGCGGGTAAACGGCTTGGGGAGCGCGCCCCGAAAGCCGTAGGCTAGAAATTCCGACAAGGCCGCCTCGTCCGAGTAACCGCTGCAAATGATCGCGTTCACTTCTGGATCCAGGCTGCGCAAACGCTCGATCGTCGCCACCCCACCCATCCCTCCGCGCACGGTAGCGTCGAGAATAACCACCTGGTAATGTTCGCCGCGGCGCAGAGCGCGTTCGTACAGTCTCACCGCCTCAAGGCCGTCCGGCACCGCCGTTACTTCATAACCAAGGGTGCCCAGCAGTTGAGAAGTCAGTTCGCGAATCGCTGCTTCGTCATCCATGACCAGCACCCGCTGATGATTGAAATGAAAGGCGCGCTCGGTTACTCGCGCTTCCGGAACCGGGAGCTTGCGGTCACTGGCGCGGAGATAAAAAGCGAAGGCGCAGCCTTCCGGCGAGGCGTTCTCCAATTGAAGCAGGCCACCGTGCTTTTTGACGATCGAATAGCTGATGGCCAGGCCGAGGCCTGTCCCGGTCGGCTTGGTCGTAAAATAGGGATCGAAAACTTTGGGGCGGAACTCTTCCGCGATGCCGGGGCCGCGGTCGGTGATGGTGATCTTGATGTAATGACCTGCTGGAAGAATGGCATCCGGCGCATTATCGAGCACGACGTTGCGGGCCCGGACGCGAACGGTTCCGCCGTGCGGCATCGCGTCCCGCGCATTCAGCATCAGAGCATTGACTACCTGCTCGATCTGACCGGCGTCCACTTCGGCTTTCCAGAGATCGACGGCGATATCAAAATCCGCGCGCAGGTTGGATCCATAGAGCGAAAATTCGGCCGAGCGTTCGAGAAGCTCTCCCACTGAGACAACCTTCTTTAGCGGTGTGCCACCCTTGGAAAAGGTCAGCAGCTGACTTGAGAGATGGGCCGCGTGTTGGGCCGCCTGCCCCGCTTTCGAAAGGAATCCAAGCAGAGTTCCCGAATCCACCGGGGCCTCAATTTGCGCCAGGCCGATGTTTCCGGAAATCACGGTCAGGATGTTATTCAGGTCGTGCGCAATTCCGCCCGCGAGAGTGCCAAGCGATTCGAGTTTGCTGGTGGTCAACCGCTCCGATTCCGTTCTTTTTCTTTCGCTGACATCACGGAAGAAGACTGAAACCCCGCCGTTGCTCGGATAGGCATGGACCTCGTACCAGACCTTTCCGCTGGAATCGATCGCTTCGAATTCCACCGCGACCTGATTCGCCATGACCCTCCGGTAATTCGCCTCAAAGACGGACCCAATTTGCTCCGGAAATTTTTCCCAAAGCACATGGCCCAGCAATTCATCGCGGGTGCGCGCAAGCAGCGTTTCGCCTTCCGCGTTCAAATGCGTAATTTTCCAATCGGAATCGACCGCGAAAAAGCCATCAGTCGTATTCTCGAGAATGTTCGCTGTCGTGCGCGCGGATTCCTCCAGCGCGGCTCGGGCCTGATTACGTTCCCCCAGTTCGCGAATCTGGCGTTCCGCCACGGAAATTCGCACGTTCAGAAGTGCGAGATCGAGCGGTTTGGTCAGATAATCGTTCGCGCCGGCTTCCAGCGCCTGTTCCAAGTCGGCCGTATCGGCGCGCGCCGTCACCAGGAGAATGAACATTTCGTCGCCTTTGGGTTGCGCCCGCAACTCACGGCACAGGGCGACGCCACTTTTCCCCGGCAACATCCAATCCAGGATCAAAAACGGGAAGAATTCCGTGGCCAGCATCTTTTCCGCCTCCTCCGCACTGGAGACACCAACCACTTCGTGCCCCCGGTTTCCAATAAGCCGCTGAAGATTCCTTCGACTTCCCGCGTGATCTTCTACGAGCAAAATTTTCATGAAAGGAGAAGCCAGGTTTTGGGCAGGCGCCGACTCGTCATCCAGCAGACGCGCCACCCCAATTCGAGCGGTTCCGGTCCGCTCTTCTGGAGCAAGATGACTGCCACAATTTCGACTAGTCTTCTCAAATTCGTAGACGCCGCCTGATTTGGTCGCCACTTGAGCGCAGCCCGGTGAAAAAGAGGCGGCCACGCCCGGTGGCTTGCGTTGCATGTGCCCTCTGCTAGATACACCGGAAAGTTTTTCGCATTCGATTCGCCATCCCATGTTCGTCCGACAATTGCTCGCTCTTACCTCGATCAGCTTCGTAATTTTACGGACTGTTTCCGGGCAAAATGCCCCGCCGGCGCAGTCCGTCGAAAAGAGCAACTCTGGACCTGCGTCCACTGCAGCCTCGCCGGCCCAACCGCAGGTCACCTTCAATTCCGTCTATGTGGAAGGACCCTACATAGCGCTGACGTTCGACGACGGCCCCGCCCCGACTCTCACCCCCAAGCTGCTCGATCTCCTCGCGGCGCATCATATGAAAGCGACCTTTTTTGTGGTCGGTCAAAACGCGGCGGACCACCCGGACATTCTCAAGCGTGCGGTTCGCGAAGGGCATGAGATCGCAAATCACTCGTGGTCGCATCCAAACCTGGGCAAGATGTCGGACGAAGCGGTTCGGAAAGAACTCCAAAAGACGGATGACGCGATCGTCGCCGCCATTGGAAAGCGGCCCACCTTGATGCGGCCCCCCTACGGTTCGATCACTGCGCGCCAGAAACACTGGATTCATGAGGAATTCGGCTATCGGATCATCATTTGGGACGTGGACCCGCTCGATTGGAAGAGACCGGGGCCCAGCGTCGTCACCAGCCGCATCCTGAAAGAAACGCACCCTGGTTCCATCGTGCTGGCGCACGATATCCATCCCCCCACGCTCGAGGCCATGCCGTCGACCTTCGATCAATTGGACCGCAAGGGCTTTAAGTCGGTGACTGTGACGGAGTTGCTGGCGATGGCGAAGCCGCCGCCGCCGAAGCCGAAGCCTACGGTTACTCCACGCGCCATCGCGGCTCCGGTTGCGTCGCCTGGGGCCGTTTCGACTCCACCGGCCACAGCCAGTACTCCCGGCGGTTAGGAGTCCGGCATGATCGCCGATAATTACCTGCAGCTTCGAACTGACGTCGAAACTGCCCTTACGGGATTGCTCAAACTGAGCTCCGACATGCGTCGCGATCCCGGCACTCTCGATATCATCCACGGACTGATGAATGACGTCCGGGAACCGCTCCTTTTCGTCGTCGTAGGGGAAGTTAAAGCCGGCAAGTCCTCATTGCTCAACGCCCTGTTTGGTCAGGAATTCGCGAAAGTGGATGTTCGCCCGGCAACCGACCGCGTTTACATTTTTCGCTACGGCCCGGAGGAAAAAACGGTCGAGGTCTCTCCGCAGCTCACCGAACGCTACCTTCCGATTCCATTCCTGCGCGACTTCAACGTTGTGGATACGCCGGGGACCAACACGATGGTGGCGCAGCACCAGACCATCACCGAGAGCTTCATCCCGCGCGCGGACCTCGTTCTGTTCGTTTTTTCCGTTGTGAATCCGTGGTCTCAATCCGCCTGGGACTTGCTGAACTTCGTGCAAAAAAAATGGCTGAAGAACACCGTTTTTGTTCTGCAGCAGGCCGATCTCCGTGATCCGTCGGAGGTTGAAATCATTCATCGGCACCTGGAGGACACCGCCATGCAAAAACTGGCGTTCACGCCGCCGATATTTCCTGTTTCCGCCCGAAAAGCATTGCTGGCGCGCACTACCGGCCTGGACAAGGAAAGGCTCCTCGAAGAGAGCAACTTCCAGCCGCTGGAGGCGCAGATCGATCGGATGGTCACGGAATCCGGTGCGGGCGTCCTGAAGTTGCAATCAACCACAAAGACGGCCGGCATAATTCTTGGTGACGTGGCGGAGGAAATTCAAACGTGCTTCGACACCATCCTGCGTGACGAAAAACAGCTCTCCCACGTGGATGAATTTCTCCGGGCGCGTAAGGACCAAACGTTGCGGCAGGTGGCGGGTTTCCTTCGCGGGGTCGAACAGGCCTGCCGCGAAAGCGCGCGCCAGGGAACGCGGATGCTCGAAGCGAAGCTCTCTTTCTGGCGGACGTGGCGGCTGATTTGGAGCCGTGAGCAATGGCAACAGGAGTTTCAAACGGAGGTGGAAGCGAAGCTCCGCCAGGAAATCGAGCCCCAGGTGGAGAATGCGATCCAGTTGCTGGAAACCGATTTGCGCGGCCTCGGGCCCCAATTACGGGAGACGATCGAGGCGAAATTCGACTCCGGCGGCAAAGACCGTCTAAGCAAAACGATGCCCGACTTCGCGCGTCAGCGGCGCGACCTTCTGCAATCGATTCAGCTTACGCTGGTGGAGCGCATCGCGGGAAAGGGAGTGGAGGAACAACTCGCCCGCATGTTTCGAGAAACCGCTGCCTGGCTTCGGTTGCCGGCGGGCGTGGCGGCGGCCGGAGGCATCGTCACCATCATTGTGGCGATGAGCAGCGCCGCCGTGGCGGACGTGACCGGAGTCCTCGCGGCCTCCGCCGCCATCATCGGAACGGTCGTGGCTTTCAGCCAGCGAAAGAAGATTTTGAGTTCCTACGAAAGAGAAATGGAGGGGAAACGCCTCGAATTAATGCACGCGATCGAGGAGCAAATGATCCATGCCATTGACCTTTTTTATCTGGAAATCTCAGCGGCATTCCAACCGTTGGCTGCTTTTTGCATCACCGAGCGCAAACGTTACGAGCCTGTCCTGGAAAAAGCCGAAAAGTTGCAGGAGACCTTTCGGGGTCTGGCAGCGCGGCTTGGCTCGGGCGAATAGCCGCGGCGCTATTTCTTGGTCTTCTCGGTCGTTTCCTGGGCGACCTTCTGCTCGCCCAGACGCTTCGCGATGACGAAATGGTTGTTGTCGCCGAAATTACGCCAGGGACCCGGCGGGACGTCGCGGACCTCAACAAACTGCCAGTCGGTCACGTCGGTGGGCCCGAGTCCCAGGTAATCCCGCACTGCGGGAGAAACATCGAGGCCGGCGCCGCGGTTCAGGTTCGCTTTCGGCCGCTCGTTCTGGAAGACATATTGAAAGTGATCGGTACGAAACGGCCCGCAATCTTCCCACTGGGCGTAAGCGGTTCGGTTGCCTTTGCGGATGGCAAGCCAGCGGTCCTTGCAGACGGAGCGGCCCGGCTCGGTGTAGGCCTGCTTGAACCAGGGAATCACCAGCGCGGCTTCAGGTTTGAACTGCCCGTGGGTGACATCGTTGTAGGGCAGCGCGCAATAAAACGGGTTCTGCCGGGGGGTGAAGGAAACGGGGATGAAGTTGCGGCGTGAACCGGGATCTGGGGTGTCGTAGCCGCCATAATTGGACGTCCAATTGGCGTCCCAGGAGCTTTTCACGTTCGGGACCGGGTTGTTCCCGGCGGCCGCCTCCCCGATCCAGAAAACGGTGGTCACGATATTCGTTTTCCACGGGAACCGGGTCATGCTCGTGCGGGAGGTCGTCGGGACAAAGACTTGCGGTTCTACCTTAAGGAGAGCCTGCTCGCGCAGCTTCATCGCGTACTTCGCGAAGTCCGCGCTGCTCTCATAGGGTGATTGACCGCGTCCGCCGACGGCGTTCGCCACCAAAAGGGTAAAAAGGACGAAAAATCTTCTCATCGAGCCAATTGGCGCAGTTCTTTATCCGATAAACCTCGGAAATGCAAGCGATCCTTGGGTTTCGCCGCGGTCCTGGCCAGCCAGTTTCCTTAGCACTATCCTTGCCAGTCCTCCTCTCAGACCCGGCTGATCAGGGTGTCTCGCCGGAAGCGCCGATCCGAGAGCTCAGGGTAGTCTAGGGTGAAATGCAGACCGCGGCTTTCCTTCCGGCTGAGCGCCGAATCAACGATAAGGGCGGCCACCGTCGCCAGGTTGCGGAGTTCCAGGAGATCGACCGAAACCTTGAAATTCCAATAAAACTCGCGGATTTCCCTCTGGAGGTTGCGCAGCCGGGCGCTGGCCCGCTGGAGGCGTTTGGTCGTCCGGACGATGCCGACGTAGTCCCACATCAGCCGCCGGATTTCGTCCCAGTTGTGATAGATGACCACCAGCTCATCCACGTTCTGCACATCGCCGGACTCCCATTCCGGCAGCGGAATCGATCTGGCCGGATGCGAGGTGGGCTGTTCGCGGACCAGGGCCTCGCAAGCCCGATGGGCCATGACCAGCCCCTCGAGGAGGGAATTGCTCGCCAGGCGGTTCGCGCCATGCAGGCCGTCGCAGGCCACCTCGCCAATCGCGTAAAGGCCGGGCAGCGCCGTAGCCCCGTTCACATCCGTTTTGACGCCTCCGCATTGATAATGCGCAGCCGGGACCACCGGTATCCCCTGTTTCGCCATGTCGATCCCGAAACGCAGGCAGGTCTCGTAGATATGAGGGAAACGTTCCCGCAAAAACTCCGGCGATTGGTGGGTGATATCGAGAAACACGCATTGCGCCCCCAAGCGCTTGATTTCGGCGTCAATTGCCCGGGCGACAATGTCCCGCGGGGCCAGAGAGCCCTGAGGATGGTACCGCTTCATAAAGTCCTC
>QHMY01000246.1 GCA_003218305.1 Verrucomicrobiota bacterium | reverse complement strand
TTCTCCGAGCTCGACGATTTTCTCTTCGCCGATGATTTGCTGGTCTTGAACAACACGCGCGTGATGAGCGCGCGAAGATTTTCCGACGACGGCAGGATTGAATTTCTCTTTCTCGAGCGGCTTGGTCCAGTCCGCTGGAAATGCCTGGTTAAGCCGGGCCGGAAGATGCGCGTGGGTGACGCGGCGAAAATCGCCGGTGCCACGGCTTGCGTCGAAGAGATCGGGGCCAGCGGTGAGCGCGTTATTTCGTTCGATCGCGAGGAAAATTTCTTTGAAGGCGGCATAGTCCCGCTTCCGCCTTATCTGGGGCGGCAGAGCGACGCGGGAGATGTAGAGCGTTACCAAACGGTCTTCGCGGACATTCCTGGCGCCATAGCTGCACCGACGGCTGGCTTGCACTTCACGCCCGAAATCCTCGCGCGGTTGCCGCACGCGTTCGTGACCCTGCACGTCGGGGCCGGAACTTTCCAACCGGTCAAGACGGAGCGAATCTCCGATCACCGCATGCACGAGGAACAATTTTCCATTTCCGAGTCAGCGGCGGGCGCGATCAATGCCGCTAAGCGGATCATCGCCGTCGGAACCACCACCGTGCGAGTGCTCGAGTCTGCCGCTCGTCGTGATGGCAAACTCGTCGAACAGCAGGGCACGACCGACATTTTCATCCACCCGCCCGCTGCGATCCGACACGTTGATGGGCTCCTCACGAATTTCCATCTGCCGCGATCCACCCTGCTTATGCTGGTCAGCGCTTTCGTCGGGCGGGATTTTCTGCTCACCGCCTACGCCGAGGCGATTCGCGAACGTTATCGCTTCTACAGTTACGGCGACTGCATGTTGGTTCTGTAGCCTCCTGTAGCCGCTTCGCTGTGCGAAGCGACAACGGTGAATTGGAGAGAGCGCTTGGATTTCGCTTCGCACAGCGAAGCGGCTACAGGAGCAGATTACAGAAGAGGCTTGCCGGCTGTGTTATCGTCTCCGCACATGGACTCTCCCGAGGCACCCAAGGGCGAACTGGTCATTCGCACAATCGCTATGCCGGCCGATACCAATCCGAACGGCGACATCTTCGGCGGCTGGATCATGTCGCAAATGGATCTGGGCAGCGGAATCCTCGCGGCGAAAACAGCGCAGACACGCGTCGTGACGGTCGCGATGGACGGAATGTCGTTTCTCCAACCGGTCTGCGTGGGCGACACCGTGGCCTGTTATGCCTGGGTCGAAAAAATCGGCCGCACCTCCATGACCATCCCAGTCGAAGTCTGGGTCCAACGCTACATGAGCGCCGAACGGGTTCGCGTCACGCACGCGATTTTCACCTACGTGGCCGTTGATGCGGAGGGGAAACCGATTCCGGTTCGGCGAAGCGTTTGAGGTGGATCGAGCGCTCCGCGCTCACTGGTGAATTTCGGGCGACGGCATCGCTCGCGGAGCGGCCGTTTTACCTTCGTGTCACTGATTGCCCGAGTCCCGAGGAATGGCCTGCGGGCCTTCTGAGAGCGAGGTTGTCTCTTGCGGCTCGGACGGTGTCATTTTGTCGGGCGATGGCAACTTGGCCCGTTGCTTGGTCACGGCCACCCGCCGCTTCTCACGGTCGTCGCTCGCTTTCTGGAGATACTTTGCGTAGGCCTTGGACTGCCCGCCTTTGCTCCTCGATGCGTTGAGGTATTTTGCGTAGGAGCGGGACTGCAGTCCATATGTCTTGGTATGTGAACACGCGGGGAGTGTGCTCAGCGCGAGGAAAAGAAGGAGATAAAGCGATTTCATGAGGTTATTCCCGGTCAGGCCACTTTCTGATCGGCTGTGACCGGCGAGAGATCGAGATGCTGAGACTCGACGAGTTCGTCCACCGCCATGTAAATCTTCAGTTCACTCCACGAACAGTGCTGGTATAAACTCCCGAGCGTCACCGGTCGACTGCCCGCCAATTTCCAAATTTCCTGGGCGACGGCTTGCAGATCGCCCGGCAGGTTTTGCGGCCAGGCCAGAGTCGATTTTTTCCGTTGGAGAAGAGCCGCCCCATCCATCTGATGCTTGAGGTCGACCAGTTCATCTCGCCCCTGGAGCGCGTCGATCAGCATCTCGTCCGGATTCCGAACAATCTCTTCTCCCGTCATTCCGGCCCGGATGGTCCGGTCGCCGGAGGAGAAGGAAAACGTCCCCTGCAAAGCTTCGCTCAGGAATAACTGCGCGAAGGCTTCTTCGCCGGTCAGGTGCTCGAATTGACCGGAGCGGGGTTGGCCCTTTTCGAAATAAAAGGCCGAGATCAGCGCCGAGTGTTCGTTAGAAATCCGGAGCTCGCCGGTCTGCGAGGAATTAACGATCGTCTGGTAGATGGTGACCAGATCGAAGTTGGAAAGGCTCCCGCTCAACTCCAGGCAGTGGCTCTGCGCCACCGCGAGATCTCTGGCCTGCGAAAGCCGGAACGCGAGTTGTTCGCTCAGGTATTGAAAAAACGACGGCACCCGCCGCCCCAGTTCCGCGAAATTCTTACGATCGAAGCACTGAAGGCTCACGGCCTCGCGAGTCCGGACCAGATATTTGCGCGGACGCTCCGTCAGGACCTCGACGTCGCCGAAAATGTCTCCGCGAGACAAATATGTGTCGGAAACATCCTTTTCGCTGCTCCGAACCGCTTCCACCACGCCGCGGTTAATGATGAAAAAGGCATCGCCAGGATCGCCGGGGGCATAGATCGTTTCGCCCGCCGCCAGATGCCTGGTTTCGGAAAGCTCACCGATTGCCTTCAGCTCAAGAGGCTTAAGCGTGATGCAAAAGCCAAAAAAATCCCGATCGACCATCCCCACTCTAAAGCAGGAGTCGTGCTCCGCGAGACGTGTAAAAATGCAGGAAAGTGACCGCCTCAGGCGAGGGCAAATGGCCTTCCGGTAGCGGTCCGGGACGGTGACATCGCCGCGGCCACCCTTTGGCCCCCGCAGGCGCATGGTAGGGACGGCGCGCTGCGCCGTCCGCTCCATCCACAGCGGTTCCCTTCGGACGCCGCAGCGCGGCGCCCCTACCTTGGACGTCAGAGTCCAGCGAGGCGACCAAAGTGCCAGAGAGTTGCAACCGCGCCTCGGGCCGTTGATTCTTCGACATGCCCGAAGTCGCCTACCTTTTCGAGCGATTTCCCTCGTTTGGCCAAACGTTTTGTTATCGCGAGGTGGCGGAGCTGGAGCGCCAGGGCACCACGGTGCAGGTCTACGCGATCCGACGGCCCGGGGGCGAACCGAAACAGGATTGGGACGAACAGCTCGTCCGGCGAGTCCATTATCTGCCAGAAGAGAATGAACTGGTGCGCGAAGTCGACCAATCGCTTCGGGCCGGGAAGGTTCCGGAAGCCGCGCGAGCGGCGATCGAGCAATGGGGGAGACAATCGGATTTCCTCCGTCTCTATCAGGCCGTTTATGTCGGACTGCGAATGCAGCAGGACGGGGTTCGCCGTGTTCATGCGCACTTCGCTGGGATGGCCGCTCGAACCGCCTTTTGGATCAATCAGTTTTTTGGAATTCCGTTCAGCTTTACGGCGCACGCAAATGACATCTTTGCACCGCGCGACTTCGTGGTCTCGCTGGCGAAATTGGCCGACGCGGCGGTGGGGATCGTGACGGTCAGCGATTACGCGGCGGAGTTTCTGCGAAACCGTTTCCCCGAAGCTGCCGGGAAAGTACATCGAATCTATAATGGGGTGGACTTGGCTCGGTTCCATCGGGTTACCGTTGATAACGGAATCCCGGCGATTGTTTCCATCGGCCGGTTGATCGAAAAAAAAGGGTTCGCCGATCTCATCAGCGCCTGTGGCCTGCTCAAATCGCGGGGCCGGCTGTTCGCCTGCGAAATCATTGGCGAAGGCCCGCTCGAGGCGGCGCTGCAATCCCAGATCGCTGAGGATGGCTTGGAAGCGTGCGTGCGGCTGGCTGGGCCACTGACGCAATCAGAGATCGCGTTGCGTCTCTCGCACGCGACCATCTTTGCCCTGTCTTGCGTCAGGGAAGAGGGCGGAGGGATGGACAATTTGCCCACTGTGATCATGGAAGCGATGGCGGCGGGGTTGC
Organism: Verrucomicrobiota bacterium; assembly: GCA_003218305.1. Taxonomy (GTDB): domain Bacteria; phylum Verrucomicrobiota; class Verrucomicrobiia; order Chthoniobacterales; family UBA10450; genus AV80. Next base: position 12,412 of record QHMY01000246.1, on the reverse strand, counting down.
CGGTTGTTTCCACCGCGCTGGCTGGCGTCCCGGAAATGGTGGAGACTGGCGTTAATGGAGTGCTGGTGCTGGAACATCATCCGACTGCGCTTGCCGCCGCGATCGAATACCTGATCGCCGATCCAGTCGAAGCCCGAAGATTCGGCGACCGCGGGCGCGCGCTCGCCCAGGAAAAATTCTCGATCGAAGCGAGCGCGCAAGCCTTGCGCGCGCTTTTTGAGCTGTAGCCGCTTCGCTGTGCGAAGCGCCGGTCGAACTTGGATCCAGCGTGCAATGGTCTAAAGCTTCAAGGAGGGGCGCTTTCCAAACCGCCCTCTTAAGACAACGACGGTCTCGAGCCGAGGAGGACACGAGCCTTCTGTAGCCGCTTCGCTGTGCGAAGCGCTGGTTGAGTCTTGATCCGACGCGCAATCCACGCTTCGCACAGCGAAGCGGCTACAGAAGACGTCGCACGCAGTTCATCGCGCGGAGATAAACGCGGTGCGGACCGCCGCGCATCAATTCCTCGCTCATCAGTCCCTCGGCGTCGTTGCTGCCGGCCGGCATGAGACATCTCCGCTTGGCTTCCGACCCTTCGGTAGTCACATCAAGCAAGTCCGCGTTGGCCGAGTGCACCACTCGATATTCGATGGACCCACACTTCACCGCGCACCGGCTGATCGTTTCGCCCTCCTTTTCCTTGACCGAAACCCGCACCAGCTTTTTCGCCTGGTCGCGAAACCCGAGTGCGTCAGCGGTCGAGCTTTCCTCAAGGGTCCACTCCAATTGGGCGGCGAACCACCCGGCCAGCAGTAAGGCTGTCGAACGACAACCCGTCGCGAAATCGATTTCTACGTGTTCGATCTCGTTGAGGCGATGATGCGACGTCGGACAATCGAAGAATTGCGCGAGGGCCAATCGGAACTGGACCAGCCGGGTCCAGTTGAGGTCGCAGAGGACGATCCGATGTTTCGCCTCCGCTTGCGCGGTCTCGACCCGCTGCATTTGCGTGCCGAAATCGCTCCAGGCCTGGCTGTCGTAAATCACGCGATCGACCCACGCCCAAAGCTGCGGGTCCACCGGATCGTGAAAGTCACCCTGCCACCAGAGATAGAAGGGAAGATCGGAGTCGAGCTGGGAGAAGACGATGTTCGGCAACAACCGCGCCGAAGGCCCTTCCAGCAGAAACGAAAGCTGCTCCGAACAAATCTGCTTCCCGCCGGCGCGGCTGACGTGGCAGTGCGCGCTGATCCATGCTTCGACCCGATTCTCTTTCGCGCCGGGTTTGGCGCCGATGAGAATGGCGCGGCACGCGTGGTCCTCCGTGATTTTGGAAATAATTTGGGTGTTCCGGGAAAGCGAGCCGGGCTCTTCGCTGTAAACTGCGAGGTTCATAAGGGAAGCCCGCGTCATCGCACTGCCGCTCTCCCAAAGCTTTTTCAGCTCCCGATCGATCTTCCCGATCTCGGCCGGCAGGCCGGGCGCGAATGTTTCAGGTGCAGGCATGACCTTTAGTTCGAGAAGCGCACTCGCTTTCTCTCGTCCTCGTCCGTCGTCCTCGTCCGTCGTCCTCGTTCTGGAAAAAAGAGAAGATCGAGGACGAGGACGACGGACGAGAACGAGGACGAACGGAGAGGCGTGCGCTCATAACCGCCGCCAGGCCCGGCCGTCTCGCGCCAGCAGTTCGTCTGCTTCTTCCGGACCCCACGATCCCGCGGGATATTCGAACAAGGCCGGCTGATTCTCCTTCGCCACCCAGGCTTCTTCGATCGGATCGATAAAGGCCCACGCCTCCTCCACCTCATCGCGCCGGGCGAAGAGCGTGGCATCGCCGCTCATCGCATCGAGCAGCAACCGCTCATACGCTTCCGGGCTCGCCTTGCCGAATGAAGTCCCGTAACGAAATTCCCTCGTCAGGCTGAATCCGAATCACCAAAACGTTTTGATCGAGCGAAACCGATTCCCGGTTGAATAGAACCGCCGGCGCCTTCTTGAAATGAACGGAAATCTCCGTGCCTGATTTCGGCAGTCGTTTGCCTACCCGTATGTAGATCGGCACGTCCGCCAGCCGCCAGTCATCCACCCGCACCTTCAAGGCGACGAACGTCTCGGTCTTCGAATCCGGCTTCACTTTTTCCTCACTCCGATAAGCGGGAACCTCCTTGCCGTTAATCGCCCCCGCCGCGTACTGCCCGCGGACGACGTTCCGCGCGATCTCGTCGTGCGACATCCGCCTGAGCGACTTCACAATCTTCACCTTCTCATCGCGGATGCTATCCGGGCCGAGATCGGTGGGCGGCTCCATCGCGACGAGGCAAAGGAGCTGGAGCAGATGGTTCTGCACCATGTCGCGCAACGCGCCCGCGCCCTCGTAATAGCCGGCGCGTCCCTCCACCCCGAGCGTTTCCGCGGCGGTGATCTGAATGTGATCGACGTAGCGGCCATTCCAGATTGGCTCGAAAATCGCATTTGCAAACCGGAGAACGAGGATGTTTTGCGCCGTCTCTTTCCCGAGAAAATGATCGATCCGGTAGGTCTGGCTCTCGGAGAACGCCTGGCGCACGATTCGATTGAGCTCACGCGCCGAGGCCAGATCGGTCCCGAACGGTTTCTCGACGATGACCCGCGCCCAGCTCCCTTCCGGCGCCTTGTTCAAGCCGGCATCTTTCAGGTTTTTCAGGATCGGCTCGAATTGGTCCGGCGCGACCGCGAGATAGAAAAGTCGGTTCCCGCCGGTGCCGCGTTCCTTATCGATCTTGTCGAGGCGTTCCACCAGGCTCTTGTAACCGGCCGTGTCGTGGAATTCGCTCTGATGATAGAAAACGGAATTGGCGAAGCCGTTCCAGATTTCATCGCGCACCGTCTGGCGGGAGAATTTCCGGGTAGCCTCTTCCTGTTCTTTTCGAAATTGCTCGTCCGTCTTCGGCCGGCGCGCGAAACCGACCACCGTCACCGCCGGCGGCAACTCGCCATCGGCTGCGATATTGTAGAGCGCGGGAATCAGTTTCCGCATCGTCAGGTCGCCCGTCGCCCCGAAAATGACGACGGTGCAGGCCTGCGGCACGGCCCGGTTCGCCAGCCCCTCGCGGAGCGGATTGGTTTGCTGGGTGTCGGACGTCTTGCTCATCGCGAGGGTGTTCGCAGATTTACGCAGATTAGCGCTGATTAAGTAAGGGGAAAATCATCCCGCTTTCGCGAATCGTGCTCGTGCTCCTGCTCGTGATCGTAATCGACGCCCTTTATGACGGTGCTAGAACCTTGCTCATCGCGCGATGGTGCTCTTTGAGCTTGCCTATGGACAGCGAATGCCTTCATCATCGAAGGACCCCAAATGAAGTGCCCCCATTTCACTGCCGCCAATCCGTCTCGAGGTCTCTTCACGGCTGTCGTCGCCACCTGCCTTACGTTCGTCGCAGTCGCGAATGTGCTGGCCGACAACCAGGTGGTAACCGAGTCCGGCGATGGGGGCGGAGCCAACCAACTCCGGGCAAAACTTGCTCTGGCCCAGAGCAGTGGCGGCGGCACGATCACCTTCAATGTCGGCACCGCGACGATTATGCTCACGAATGTTCTGCCGGTCGTCTTCACCAACGTCATCATTGATGGCGGCAACGTCATCACTTTGAGTAGCGATTACCCCAGTCCCTTCTTTTCGGTGAACTCGACCGGCACGCTCACGCTCAACAATCTTACGGTTACCGGCGCCTTTACTCGCGATGCGCACGGGGGCGCGATTCGAAATGGCGGCGTGGCGGCCCAGGGCGGCACACTTAACATTAACCACTGCAAATTCCTGGCGAACGGGGTCGATCTCAATTTCAGGGGCGGCGCAATTTCCACTTACGGCCCATTGAATATTACCGACAGCGAGTTTGGCAACGGCCAGGCCGGAGATGCCGGCGCAGTCTATGCGGTTTCTCCCGCCGCAGTCCTGACCATTCGCGGAAGCAATTTCCACGACAACGTCGTCACCCATCCCACGACTGGGTTTGGCGGGGCCATCCTACTCTGGGACGGCGCCTCCGCCACTATCAGCCATAGTAATTTCACCGCGAATCGTGCGCCGGCGCGGGGAGGCGCCATCCACATCCGGCCTACTTCCAGCCTGACCGTCAGCGCGACGCAATTTTCCGGCAATGGAGCGACGTACGTCACCGGCCAGGGTGGCTCGATTGCCAACGACGGCACGCTCTCAGTTATTGATTGCGCGTTCGACGGGAGTTGGGCGATCAACGGCGGAGCGATTTTCACCCTGGGGACCGCCAGTATTCTGCGCAGTTCGTTCACCGCCAACTATGGAAACATAGGCGGCGCGTGCGAACTCTGGGGAACAGTGACCATCGCCGACAGCTCGTTTAGTGGAAATGGCTATGGTCCTAACGGGATTCCGACCACGCACGATGGGACGATTAGGATCGCCGCCACGGGTACCGCCGTGCTGAAAAACCTGACCCTTACGGGCAACGTGGCGGACTCCGGGGGCGGAATCTTTCAGGGGGGCACAACATCGCTCGAGAACGTGACTATCAGCGGAAACCAGTCGCGACTGGGCGCCGGTGGCATTTACCAGACCAATGGCGCCCTCACCATGACCAATGTCACGCTTTACCAGAACACGTCGACGCAAGGCGTTGGAGGCATCAAGTATAATGCGGGCACGGTTACGGTCACGAACACGATCATCGCCAACAACACTCCCGGTAACTGCGGGACGCCCCTCGCCGGCAATGCCTTTAGTCTTTCGAGCGATAACACGTGCGGCTTCGGCGCCGGGCGCGATAACGTCGATCCGATGCTCGGACCCTTGGCGAACAATGGCGGTCTTACCCAAACCCATTTGCCGCAGGCGGGCAGTCCCGCGATCGATAATGGTACCGCCAGCGGCGCACCGCCGCGCGATCAACGCGGCTATCTTCGTGCGGGTGCCGCGCCTGATGTCGGGGCGGCGGAATTTGGCGGCACCATCCCGGTGTCGCTTGGCAATATCTCGACGCGGCTCAGGGTTGAGACCGGAGAAAATGCTCTCATCGGCGGATTCATTGTCACCGGCGGCGGACCCAAGCGGGTGCTTCTTCGGGGGATCGGGCCCTCCTTGTCGGCGGCCGGTCATTTGGATAATCCCACGCTCGAGTTGTACAGCCCCTCCGGCATGGCCATCGGATCGAATGACAACTGGATGGACGCGCCTAACCGGCAAGCCATCGTCGATACCGGAATTTCACCGGCGAACGATCTTGAATCAGCCATGCTGATGGACCTGGCGCCGGGAAGTTACACCGCGATTCTCCGCGGGGCCGGCAACACTGCCGGCATCGGGCTGGTCGAAGCCTACGACCTCGATAGAACTGCCGCCTCGAAGCTGGCGAACATATCGACTCGGGGTTTGGTCGGGACGGGAGACAACGTCCTGATCGGCGGTTTTATCGTGCTGGGTCCCGATTCACAACGAGTGATTGTGCGCGCGATCGGGCCGTCGCTGCCGGTTGGAGGGGCGCTGGCGGATCCAGGGCTGGAACTTCGAGATGGGAACGGCACGCTCCTGCAATCGAATGACAACTGGCGCAGTACGCAGGAAGCAGAGATCATTGCCACCGGGATTCCGCCTTCGAATGACTTGGAGTCAGCGATCGTCGTCACACTGCCGGGAAACGGCTCCGCCTTCACCGCCATCGTGCGCGGCATTAACAACGTGACTGGTATCGCGTTGGTCGAGGCTTACGCACTGAACTAATCGAGTCTGTATGACGCCTACAGGGGCGACAGCGGCGTCTCGGCAGGGCCGGCGAGGACGTTTCCTTTTGGGCCGAAACGGGAGCCGTGGCAGGGACAATCCCAGGTGGATTCGGCCTGGTTCCAGCGGACGAGGCAACCCATGTGCGTGCAGACGGGTGACATCTTTTTCACCGTACCGCGATCGTCGCGATAAACGGCGACTTTCTTGCGGCCCAGTTTCAGAATCTTGCCCTCGCCGCGTTTGACCGCACTCAGTGATTTGCCCTCGGGCGCACGGAACCGATCCTGAATCAGGTAGTAGGGATAATCTTTGTTTTCGCGCAGGTAATCCCAGGTTCCGCCACGAATCGCTTTCCGGTCCGGACTGAACAAATCGCGCCAGGGATTCTTCACGCCGGTAATCCAGTCGCGCGCCATGATGGCCGCGGTCACGCCGAAGGTGTAGCCGTTCCCGCAGTAGGCGGTCGCGATGAATTGGTCGTCCTCGTTAGGGCCGATGTAAGGCAGACCATCGGCGGCTTCAACGACCTGGCCGGACCAGCGGTGATCGATCATCGCCGCAGGCGCGAATTCGAGCAGAGCTTTCTCGACCTTCCGGTAGCAGGTCTCCGTATTCCGCGCCTGGCCGGTCTTGTGATCTTCGCCGCCGAAAATCGCGTAATCCGAATCACCACGGCGATCGATCCGGAGATATTGGTAAGGATCGTTCGTGTCCCAAAAGGAGGCGATCGGGATCGAGCCGCGCGGGATGACGGCGCCCACGACATAGGAGGAATAAAGCGAGAGCTTGGTCTGGAAGAGTGTGCCGCTGATCAGGCCGGATTCGCCGAGCAACGGGTTGTTCGTGGCCAGGACGACCCGGTCGTAGTTGATCCAGTGTCCGTGGGATTTCGCTCGCTTCTTCTTCGCGTCGAACTTTGTCACGGCGGAATTTTCAAAGATCTGAACGCCGTTGCCGTGGATCTGTTTGGCCAGGGCGTAGAGGAATTGGAGGGGATGAAATTTGGCCTGATCGGCAAAGCGCACGCCGGGAGTGTTCATGAACGGAACGCGGTCGAGATAAGCGGCGTTGAATCCCAGTTCGTTCGCGAGCTTTGCGTCTTTTTTCAGATCCGGCCGCTCATCCGTTGTTCCGCCCGAACGCGGCGCATGCAGATATCCCGGGATGCGGGAAAACTCGCAGTCGATCTTTTCATCGCGGACGATCCGCTCGATTTCATCGATGGCGGCCGCACCGGCGTCCCAGGTGGCCCGGGCGTGATCCCGGCCAAAATCCTCTACCATCTGGTGGAACCGCTGGTCGGTGACATGGGTCAGATGCGCGGTGGTATGGCCGCTGTCGCGGGAAGCGATGCGTTCCCGCTCGAGCAGGGCCACGTTTACGCCCGCTTTCTGCAGGAGATAAGCGGTTACGATGCCGGTGACGCCGCCGCCGACCACGAGCGCATCGACGGAGAGCGAGCGGGCGAGGGGACGAAACCGCGGAGCCTTCGAGGAATCAAACCAATAGGGACGAGTCTTCATGTCACTTGCTCTTCGCGCCAGAACGCGTGCTTAGCCGTCTCCGAAAGATCTCCCGCCCGAGACCGGTCGTCCGCTGGCGCCGGCCCCTTCCATGCGACCAATTCGACCGCGCGGCGCGATTGGTTTTGTGATGAATAAGCTCGAACTAAAAGGGAATTGGAACGAAGTGAAGGGCAAGCTGAAACAGAAATATAGTCAGCTGACTGATGATGACCTGACTTTCGCCGAGGGCAAAGACGACGAACTTTTCGGCCGCCTGCAAAAGAAACTTGGGAAGACCAAGGAAGATTTGCGCGCGGAGATCGAAAAACTCTAGTCACAACCTTCCAAATTAGTGCCCGCCAAATCAAAGAAACAGCAAATGGCCGCCGGCGCTGCTTTGGCGGCCAAACGCGGGAAGCGATCCAAGGGATCGCTGAAAGGCGCTTCGAAACAGATGGCGAAATCGATGAGCGAAAAACAGCTGCGGGATTTCGCCAAGACCAAGCGTAAGAAATTACCCTCCAAGAAAAGCCGGAAGAAATAAGCGGACAACAAACTAAATAGAAAGAACCGATGAGAACGATTCTCCTAATCCTGTTGGTGCTCCTCCTGATCGGCGCTCTGCCAGCCTGGCCTTACAGCACCGGCTGGGGGTATTACCCGAGCGGCGGCCTGATCGTCCTGATTGTCTTGATTGTGGTCTTGATGCGCTAGCCAGAGATTTTTCGTCCTCAGACGTAATCTCTGGCCAGAAGTAGTAATCCTGGTTTCGCGGCGGGCGCGCGCTACTCGCGCAGCTTTTCGCCTTCGCTTTTCTTTGGGGAAAGCGTGACGTCCCTGTTCAACCCGAGTTGCTGTTGTTTCGCGGGGGACGAGGCCTCCGGAGGATGACCGGTGCGCATCCGAACTTCCCGCCAGGCCAGCTGCGCATCGCGCAGAAAATGACCGGGGGCCTTGTAGCCGAAGGCCCGATACTTGCCGGGTTCGACCTTTCCTTTGCGTCGGACAAAGGCGGCGAACCGCTCCGTCCATGCATCAAGTTTCTTTAGCGCTCCGTCATGGCGAGGCAAATCCTCCGCCTGATTGTCGCTATACTTTTCGTTCTTTCCGAACTCGACGTAATCCCAGAGATCGTCCGGCACTTCGATCCCGCCGTAGCGGCATTGCCAGACGAGCGGAGCGTAGCTCTCGCGATCGTTCTCGAACGGCTCGTCGTTCGGTTCGAAGTAATGTTTATGCTCGTGCTTCAGAAGTTTCGGCCTGCCCTCCTGGTCCAGTTCGTCGCCACCGCCGTCGCCGTAGCAGAAAAAGCCGGCCGTTCGTCCTTCGAGATGATTAAGGCTCAAGCCGAGCCATTCAGGTGTGTGTTCGAGTTTCATGGCCAGCTCTGGGTTCTTGTGCTCGATCAATTCTTCCCGCGGATTTCCGCCATTCATGCAAACGAGCCGGTCGAACATCAGTTTCAAACTGCTGGTGGGCGCGTACCAATTGATGGGAGCGATGATGGCCCACGCATCCGCCAGATCGAGGCGCGCATAGAGGTCGAGGTCCCACATCAGGTCGGGCTCCTTGCTGTTGTCTTTCTCGTAACAGTTGCAGGGCCAGACGCAGAGGGCCATCGAAGTCGACACGCAGGCGTTGCAACTTTGAATGCGGGCGCGGGCAAAGACGTTGCCGAGATCTTCGTAATCGATTTCCCATTCCTGCGGAAGCCGGTCCGCCATGCGCAACATCAGGGTGCGCGCCTTCGAGTCGACGCCCGGGCAGTTGTATTGGCGGCGATTGGATCCGGCGATAATGAGGATGCGGAACGGCCTCTCCGCCGTGGGCCGATTTCCATTGGTGTCGTCGGGCTTCATCGATCTAATGAAGGGCTGGTCCGCCCTCCTGCAATACAATCGCGCCATCCGCGTTTCTGAGCCGTGCTATTGCTCGCGATTTGTGTTGTTTTAGGACTCAGCGGACGATGCAAACATCGCGACTTCGCCTCGAGACGATGGACGATAAACAACAAATCCATTCAGAGATGAGCAGTCACGGTCCACCTGCGCTCTCGATTATCGTTCCTGTGCTCAACGAGGCTCGGCTCATCTTTGCGTTTCTGCGCCACCTCCGCGCCCAGGCGCCGGCGGAAATCATCGTGGTAGACGGAGGAAGCGAGGATGGAACGGTTAGTCTGTGCGAACCGCTCGCCGATCAGGTTATTTGCGCAACCGGCGGTCGGGCGGCGCAAATGAACGCCGGCGCCGCGGTCGCGCGTGCCGAGATATTATGGTTTCTCCATGCGGATTCGGAGCTGCCGCCGCGCGCCATAGAATCGATCCGGCGCCACCTCGAGGATCCCGGGCAGGCGGGCGGCTGCTTTCGTCTGCGATTTCCGCGCCGCGAGTGGATTTATCGAGTGAGTGATTCGCTCGGAAATCTGGGTGTGGACGTCTTCGGCTTCGCGCTCGGCGACCACGGTATCTTTTGCCGGCGCGGAAGTTTCGAGAAGGTGGGCGGCTTTCCGCTAGTGCCGATTCTGGAGGATGCCGAGCTCTACCGACGCTTGCGCCGTGTTGGAAAAATGGAACAGCTCCGGGACGCCATTGTGAGCAGCCCACGCCGTTACGAAATGCTGGGACCGTATCGCACGACTGCCTTCTACGCCCTGATTCTCGCGCTTTATGTGGCCGGCTTGCGCATCCACACGCTGCATCGGCTTTATCGGCGCTTGCATCGCAAGAATGCTGGCAGTCGCCGCAAGAACGCCGCCGACGAAACGCCGGTGATCCATCGCGCATGAAATCGATCCCGTTGCTCGACTTTCTTGGCACTCCGCTGTTCCTCGCGCTTCTGCTCATTTTCGTTTGGAGACAAACGCGCCAGCCGTTGCGCCGCCAGCGTTTTTCCGTATGGGGCCGCGCGGTCCGGAATTTCGTGTTCTCAGCGCCGGCCTTTGCGCTCCTGCGTCTGACGCTGATTCCGATTCCGCTTGCCTCCGCCTGGTGGGCCCAGCAACACGGAATTGGCCTTCTTTACTGGCTGTTGGCGCCAGACTGGCTCGCAGGTGTCGCCGGATTCGTCTACATGGATTGGGCTTATTACTGGTGGCATTACGCAACGCATGCGGTCCCGGTCCTCTGGCGTTTTCACAATGTCCACCACACCGACCTCGATCTCGACGTAACCACGGCGGCGCGCTTTCATTTCGGAGAGATCGTCGCGTCGATTCCTTTCCGCGTCGTGGTCGTGATGGCGTTCGGAGTGCGCCCACTCACGTTGCTGGTCTTTGAGATCTGCTTCGAGGCCGCCTCACTCTTTCATCACTCGAACTGGCGCCTACCGCTGGGCTTGGAGCGAGCGCTCAACCGCGTCATCGTCACGCCGCGCATGCACGGCATTCACCATTCCATCGTCCGCCGCGAGACCGACTCAAACTGGGGAACAATCTTTTCGTTTTGGGATCGCGTGCATAGAACGTTGCGGGTGGATCTGGCGCAGGATGAAATCGAGATCGGAGTTGCTTCCTATCGTGACGAGCGCGAGCTGACGGTTCAGCGGCTCTGGACGATGCCCTTTCGCTCGCAACGCGAATGGCGGTTGCCGAATGGCCAGGTTCCCGACCGCGCCCCGCGCCCGATTAAGGAATTGCAGCCATGAAAATCGTCACGCGCGCTGGATCATCATTGCCAGCCTCATGATCTCGGCAGCCGCGCTCATGCTGAAAGCGCCCCGCGAAGGCCACGTTAAAACGCGGCTTGCGCTGGCGGTTGGGGAGGAAACGGCGGTGAGGATTTATCGCCAGTTGGTGGAGTGGCAAATCGCCCGAATTCCCCAGGACTGGGGCACACAGATTCACTTCACGCCGGCGGATGCGGCTGGCGAAATGCGCGGTTGGCTCGGATCGACGCACAGCTATTGCCGGCAGGCAGAGGGCGACCTCGGGGCCCGGCTTGGCTTCGCCATGCATTCGCATTTTGCGGTGAGCCCGGCGCCGCTCATTTTTCTTGGCGGCGATTGCCCATACCTTTCCACCTCAGTCCTGGGTGAAGTAGCCGCGCTCTTAAACGGAGCGGAAGCCGTCCTGATTCCCGCCCTCGACGGGGGCTACTGCCTGCTGGCCCTTCGGCGTCCGACGGAACGAATCTTTACAGGGATTGCCTGGAGCACGGAGACCGTCGCCGATGAGACACGGCGGCGGCTGCGTGAGGAGGGCATCGCATGGAAAGAGTTGCCGGCCCTGGAAGATGTGGATGATGAGGCAAGTTGGGCGCGAGCGAAACTGGCGTTTCCCGGTTTGGGGCCGTAACTGGGGCGGGTTGGGTCCGCCTCAAACAATCGCGCCGCCGCAGCTCGATCCGGCGCCGGCAGTGCAGCCGAAGCAATGATTCGCCGTTGCGATCGCCTTGCCACTGACCGCCCGGGGATCGAGCTCCCACAAGTAACGGCGGCCATTTGCTCCGAGAGGCAGGTGGAGCATCTGATTGAAATCACAGTCGTGAACTTCTCCCTGCCAGCTCACGTTAATGGTGTTGCGGCACATCAAGCCATCGATCGTGGCGGGGTTGAACGCGGCGACGAGTAATTCGAGATACTCCTCATACTTTCCTTCGTGTCGCAGCGAGCTGGCGAAGCGCGCGATCGGCAAGTTCGTGATGGTGTAGAGGTCGTTAAAGGCGATACCGAAGTGCGCTCCGAGTTCCCGTTTGTAGTCGGCCGCGAGTTCTGCCTGCGGGCCGGGAAGAAAAGCGCCATTGGGATTATAAACCAGGTGCAGCGGCAACTCGGGACGGCGGCCATAACCGAGGTGGTTGAGAAGTTGCAAGGCGGAGATGCTGGCATCGAACACACCTTCGCCCCGCTGCGCGTTCACATTTTCAGGTGAGTAACAGGGCATCGAGGCGATGATTTCGACTTCATTTTCCGCCAGAAATTCCGCGAGCCCATCGTGTTCTGGCTCGAGCAGGATGGTGAGATTACAGCGGTCGATAATCCGCCGTCGGGGGCTGAGGGCGCGGGCGCGCGCCACAATGTGACGGAAATCGGGGACCATCTCGGGCGCGCCACCGGTGAGGTCGAGCGTTGGAATTGTCGTTGAGGCAAACCAATCGAGAACGGCGTCCGCAGTTTCGCGGGAGATGATTTCCTTACGCTTTGGACCAGCGTTCACGTGGCAGTGGCTACAGGTGAGGTTGCAGAGTTTGCCGAGGTT
>QHMY01000245.1 GCA_003218305.1 Verrucomicrobiota bacterium | reverse complement strand
TGCCCCCGGCGAAGAGCGACGAACGACGGGTGACGGAGGTAAACGGTGTTGAGTCGGCAGTCGTCAGGGAACGGGCGGCGGCGTGAGGACGGGGATGTAATTGGTGATCGGTGACCAGTAATCCGTGATCAGTAATCAGTGGCCAGGAATGAGCGACGCGAATATGACGACGGGCTACGCCAAAAGCTTCAAGGACTTGCGGGTATATCAAGAAGCGCGTGAGGTTTCTCGGGCGGTTTTCAATCTCTCGAAAGCGTTTCCAAAAGAGGAAATGTTTTCCCTGACAGATCAGGTTCGCCGCGCGGCGCGATCCATCGGAGCCCAAATCGCCGAAGCCTGGGGGAAGCGGCGATATGAGAAGCACTTTGTCAGCAAGTTGACGGATGCCGACGCCGAACAAATGGAGCCGCAGCATTGGATCGGCGAAGCTTTCGATTGCGGCTACATCTCGGAGGCTGACGCGGGGCGGTTGCCACTCGGGACTAGAAGGAGTCGGCCGGATGCTGCACTCGATGATGGCAAAAGCGGATTCCTTTTGCGGCCCGCCGGATGGAACGGTCCGGGAACCAGAAGAAGAATACTTCAGCGTGGCACCGACCGATGACTGTTAACGGATCACCGATTACGTCCCCCGCCGGGAAGCCAGTCATCCATATCGTGGACGATGACGCTTCGTTCCTCCAGGCCACTTCGCGTTTGCTGAAGGCGAGCGGGTTTGTGGTCAGAACATTCCCTTCGGCCGCCGATTTTTTCGCTCAACGGGATCGGGACGCGAAGGGCTGCCTGGTGGTGGATTTGCAAATGCCCGGCATGAATGGGCTCGAGTTGCAGGAGGCTCTGGCGCGAACCAGCAATCCGCTGCCCGCCCTTTTTCTCATCGGTCATGGCGACATTCCGTCCAGCGTTCGGGCGATGCGCGGGGGCGCCGAAGATTTTCTGGTCAAGACGGCGCCCAAAGCGAATCTGCTCGACGCCATCCGGCGCGCGGTGGCGCGAGATGAACGCGAACGCACGACACGAGCGCAGCGCCAGGAAGCAAAGGAGCGAATCGAGACTCTAACAGGGCGTGAACGAGAAGTGTTCAGTCATGTGATCCGGGGGCGGCTGAACAAGCAGATTGCCGATGATCTCAACATCGCGGAGCGCACCGTAAAATGCCATCGCGGAAACATCACGACCAAGCTCGGCGTGCCTTCCGCGGCGGAGCTGACACGGCTCGCGCACGAAGCGGGAATGTTCTAAATGCGCGCAGACCCCTCCCTAAAGGACAATAGCAGGGTCTTCGCGTCGGGATTTACGCTGCCCATCACTTTTCCGATGAGCAGTCCCAACCAAACTTACGTCGCCGTCGTCGATGATGATGAGAAGGTGTGCCAGTCCTTTGGCCGCCTTTTGCGGGCATCCGGGCTTCATGCGGTCACCTATCCTTCGGCCGAAGCATTTCTCGCGGATATGAAGCAGCCGCGGTTTGATTGTCTCGTGCTGGACGTCCAGCTCGGCGGCATGTCGGGCATCGACCTGGCAAAGCAGCTCGTCGGTGACGGCACGCCACCGCCCTTCATCTTCATCACCGCACATGACGATCCCGCCGCTCGCGCTGAGGCCGAAGCTGCGGGTTGCGCCGGCTATTTTCAAAAGACTGATTCGGGCGCCCAGGTGCTCGAAACCATCCGTCGCGTGGCCGCATGAGCCGTAAAAATTTTCCAAACACAAGAAACAACTAACCCACCGACCAATCATGCCCACTCAATCAGCCAGAACATCCAAGTCCGCGTCCTCTTCCACCGTCGGCATGTTCAGCCCCGGCGAGGCTCGCTGTGATCGCTGGCAGGAGCTGGCTCACGCAGCCCAGACTCTTGTCGCGCAATCCTCCTCCGGTTCGTCCACGAAAGAGACGCTCGCGACCGTGGATGCCCTGCTCGCGCCGCTTGGCGCCATGGAGACCTTTCGCGCTTATCCGGGCGAGGCGATGATGAGTGCGCTGAAGGATGCGCTGGCCCGCCGTGATTTTTCCAGCTTCTCGAGGATCACCAATCGCATCGCGAAAGCAATCATCACCGGCTCGTATCGCCGTTCCCCGAATGCCTGGAAGGTAGGCGAGGAAGGCGAGAAGGAAGGGAACGATCGCCTGCTGAAGGACTATTTCGAGACGGGTGATCTGACCAAGCCCTACTTTGAGGTGTTGATTGTCAGCGACGACCCGACGCCGGAACAGGTGCGCCAGGGCCGTTCGGAGATGCGGCAGCTTCGCCGCCCGGAGGACCCGTTTGTCTATGAAACGGTCACCGTGCCGAGCTTCGAAGACGGTGTCATCGGTGTGGTGCTGAATGCCGATGTTCAGGCGGTGGTGATCAAGGACAACTTCCGGTTCAAAACGCAATTCGATGCTCCTCTATTGCGCACCTATTTGGAGCAGCATCTTTCGGTCGAGCCCGGTTCCATGGAGCCGAAGAATCACGGAGTAGCTCTCGCCCGGGCGATCCGGAAGATCCGGCCCGAACTGGACGTTTATCTAATCATTGATGGCGCGGTGGAAAAGATGGCGAGTCATCTCGACTCCAAGAACATTAAGCGCGTTTTCTACGGAATTGAGGATCTGATGGAGATCCACCTCGCTCTGATGGAGGGGGTGAACCAGCGCTACGACACGCCGTATTTCAATAACCTGAAAAACTATGCGCGCCGTCCCATCGGCACCTTCCACGCCTTGCCGGTGGCTCGCGGCAAATCGGTCTTCAATTCACACTGGATTCGGGACTTCGGTCACTTCTACGGCGCGAATATTTTCATGGCTGAATCCTCCGCCACCACTGGCGGGTTGGATTCGCTCCTGGAACCGACGGGCAATATCAAAATCGCCCACGAGAAAGCAGCGCGGGCCTTTGGTTGCCAGCAACTGTTTTTCGGAACGAACGGCACCTCCACCTCCAACAAGATTGCGGCGCAGGCCATCGTCCGGCCCGGAGACATCGTGCTGGTGGATCGGAACTGCCACAAGTCGCACCATTACGGCCTCGTGCTTTGCGGCGGTCAGCCGCTCTACGTCGAAGCCTATCCGCTCACCGAATATTCGATGTATGGCGCGGTGCCGCTGCGCACGATCAAGAAGGCCCTCCTGGACCTCAAGGCGGAAGGACGACTCGACCGCGCGCGCATGCTATTGCTCACCAACTGCACGTTCGATGGCCACGTCTACAACGTGGAACGCTTCATGGAGGAGGTGCTCGCGATCAAACCCGACATGGTTTTCCTCTGGGACGAGGCCTGGTACGCCTACAACCGTTTCTCGCCCTTCCACCGCATGCGTTCGGCCATGGGTGCCTGCGAAACCCTGCGCGAAAAGTATGCCAGCGAGGCCTACCGAGCCAAGTATAACGAGTTCAAAAAGAAGCACGGCAAGATTGACCCGAAGAATGAGAAACAACTGCTCAACACGCATCTGTTGCCCGACCCGGACGCGGTAAAGATCCGGGTCTACGCGACCACCTCGACCCACAAGTCGCTCTCCTGCTTCCGGCAGGGGTCCTACATCATGGTGAATGATGACTGCTGGGAGAGCACGGAGGCGTCGTTCAAAGAGGCGTTCTTTGCCCACACCAGCACCTCTCCCAATCTTCAGTTGATCGCGTCGCTCGACGTGGCCCGCCGCCAGGCGGAACTCGAAGGGTATGAATTGGTGGGACGCTCGATCGAGCTTTCCCTGATCCTGCGCCGCGAGGTGAACAGACATCCGCTCATCTCCAAGTACTTCCGCATCGCGACCAACGCCCAGATGGTGCCCGAAGAACACCGCGCCAGCGGCTTCGAAGATTTCCACGCGGATGGTGTGAGCTGGAAAACCATCTATGACGCCTGGGCGACCGACGAGTTCGTTCTGGATCCCACTCGCATCACGCTCTTGTGCGGTTCGGCGGGATTTGATGGCACTCAGTTCAAGGGATTGCTCGCGAGCAAGTTCGACATCCAGCTCAACAAGACTTCGCGCAACAGCGTCCTGCTCCAAACCAATATTAACAATACCCGCAGTGACATTGCCTACCTGATCAAGGTTCTCGCGGACATATCCCGCGAATTGGAACGCAGGCTCTCGACGGATCGCGATGAGAAGGCTGCGTTTGATGCCCGCGTGAAGAGCCTGGTCACCGACGTTCCCAACCTTCCCAACTTCAGCCGTTTCCATGACGCCTTCCGCGAAGACCCCCGCGGCAAGACTAACGAAGGGGATATGCGCACACCTTTCTTCCTCGCCTACGACGCGGAGAACTGCACGCATGTGAAGCTCCACGGCAAGGAGATCGATGACATGGTCAAGAACGGCCGCGCCGTCTCGGCAAAATTCGTGATCCCTTATCCCCCGGGCTTCCCGATCATGGTGCCGGGCCAGGTCATTACGAAGGAAACCATCGACTTCATGCGCAAGCTCGATGTGAAGGAAATCCACGGCTACCAGGCCGCCCTGGGCCTGGAACTGATCAAGCCGGAGAAGCTTGGCGGAGCCAGGAAGCGAAAGGGAAAAAAGTAATTCCCAGGGAGACTAACGATCACTCAACTCAAACAAGAAAACGGAACAAACTATGATTACCTGGTTTTTCACTACACTTAAGCAATACCCGGAAGTCGCGATTTTTCTCGCGCTCGCCCTGGGTTACTACTTCGGCAAATTCACCTACAAGGGAATCGGCCTCGGGTCGGTGACCGCCACCCTGATCGCCGCCGTGGTCATTGGGCAGATCGGGATCACGGTCAACCAACCGCTCAAGGCGTTTTCTTTCCTCATGTTCCTCTTCGCCGTCGGCTACGGCGTTGGGCCGCAGTTCGTCCGCGGCATCGCGAGCAGCGGCCTGCCGCAGGCGATTTTCGCGGTGGTGCAGTGCATATTCAGCATCGCCGCCTGTGTGGTGATCGCGAAGTTCGCCGGCTACGATCTCGGTTACGCAGCCGGGCTTTACTCGGGCTCCCAGACCATCTCGGCCGCAATGGGACTTTCGACCGACGCCATCAACCAGTTGGGCCTGCCCGCCGATAAATCCAAGGCGCTGCTCGATTCGATGCCGATCGCTTACGCCGTGACTTACATGTTTGGCACCATGGGCTCGGCGATCGTGATCGCCGTCATCGGACCGAAATTGCTGGGAATCAATCTCGTCGCCGCCTGCAAGGACTACGAGGAGAAGCACGGGGGCGGCAAGAAAGCGATAGGCGGTCCGGGCACGGGTTGGACACGCTGGGCGCTGCGCGCCTACAAAGTGCAGCCGGGCGGCAAGGCTGCCGGTCTGCGGGTCGCCGAGGCTGAGGGGTTGGTGCCCGGTGCGCGCCTCTTCATCCTGCGCCTTCGGCGCGGAGGCGAGATCCTGGACGCGACCGCGGACACCGTCCTGAAGGAAGGCGACGTGGTGGCGGTCGCGGGCGAGCGAGAAGTGCTGGTAGGTGTCCTCGGAGCGGCGGCAGTCGAAATCGAAGACCGCGAGCTACTCGCCGTGCCAGTGGAGGGCGTCGACGTTTTGGTAACGAACAAGGAGGTCGACGGAAAAACGCTCGCCGAGCTGGCCGAGAATCCGGCGGCGCGCGGCGTTTTCCTGCGCAAGATCACGCGCGGCGCTACCGCCACCGATATCCCTGTTCTTCCTGGAACCGAGATCAATCGCGGCGACTTGCTTACCCTCGTCGGTCGCACCTCGGACACAACCGCGGCGACCAAACTACTGGGTGTGGCCGATCGTCCGACCGATGTCACCGATATGGCGTTCGTTGGGCTGTTTATCGTGGTCGGTGCTCTGATCGGGTCGCTGGTCTTCAAGGTAGCTGGCGCGCCGCTCACCCTGTCGACCGCCGGTGGAGCGCTGGTCTTCGGGATCATCGGCGGATGGCTGCGTTCGGTGCGGCCGTCGTTTGGACGCATTCCGACACCCACCGTCTGGTTCATGAACTCGGTCGGTCTCAACATCTTTATCGCGATCGTCGGCATCTCCGCCGGTCCGGGATTCGTCAACGGCCTGAAAACGCAGGGCGTCGGCCTCTTTCTCTGGGGCGCGGCTGCTACCACCATCCCGCTGATTCTTGGGATGTTCGTGGCCAAGTACATCTTCCGCTTCCACGACGCGCTCAACCTCGGAATCATTTCCGGGGCACGCACGACCACAGCATCGCTTGGTCTGGTTTGCGATCAGGCTAAGAGCCAGATCCCGGCACTCGGCTACACCGTTACCTACGCTGTGGGCAACACCCTGCTGACGATCTGGGGCATGGTGATCATCATGCTGCTCTCGTGACGCATTTCTAAGAAAGACTCAACCGCAAGAAAACTATGACTACAAAAAGAAAATCCTCTTCGGCTGCGAAGAACAACGGACAAACTCCGCGCGCCAGTCGCGCATTATCAGATACCGCGAGACTGAAAGAGTTCGAGAAACTCGGTCCGTTCGAGATCAAGGACTTCGTTCAAAAAGTCGCTTCTACTTCGGCGCTGGAATCTTCTCTGTCGTACCTGAACGCCGGACGGGGCAACCCAAACTGGGTCGCCACCGAACCGCGCGAAGCATTTTTCCTTCTCGGGCAATTCGCCATTACGGAGTGCAAGCGAGTGCTCGATCTCCCTCCGGGTGTGGGCGGGATGCCGAAGGCGGCGGGAATAGCCGGCCGTCTTGAAGCGTGGCTCGTGAAACACCAAGACATGCCGGGGGCGACTGCCCTGCAGGCGATGGTGCCGTGGGCGATCAAGAAGTTCAAATTCGATGCCGACAAGTTCGTGCACGAGCTGGTGGATTCCATCATTGGCGACCATTACCCGGTGCCGGACCGGATGCTGGTGCACAACGAACAGATCGTGCACGAGTACCTGGAGTGGGCCATGTGCGGAGATCCGCGGCCGAAAGGCAAGTTCAAGATCTACGCGGTCGAGGGCGGCACCGCCGCCATGTGTTACATTTTCAAGTCGCTCAAGGCCAACCGGATTCTCAACCCCGGTGACACGATCGCGCTCGGCGTGCCGATCTTCACGCCCTATCTCGAAATGGCGCACCTGGAGGATTATGACCTCCATTATGTCGAGATCCACGCGAAGCAGGAGGATCGCTTCCAGTATCCGAAAGAAGAGCTGGAGAAGCTCCTCGATCCAAAGATCAAGGCGTTCTTCATCGTCAATCCCGGCAATCCATTCTCGGTCGCGCTTTCGCCGGCCACGATTAAGAAAATCGGGGCGATCCTCAAGAAGCGGCCGGATCTGATCCTGCTGACCGACGATGTCTATGGAACGTTCGTCCCGGGCTTCCGTTCGTTGATGGGAGAGTTCCCGGAGAACACCATCGGCGTCTACTCGTACAGCAAGTACTTTGGTTGCACCGGGTGGCGGCTTGGCACGATCGCGGTCTACGAGAACAACATCTTCGACAAGATGATCGCCGCGCATCCCGAGCCGACCAAGAAGCAGCTGGACAAGCGCTACGGCGGACTCACCCTCAAGCCGCGCGAGTTCGCGTTCATCGACCGCATCGTGGCGGACAGCCGCGATATTGCGCTCAATCACACGGCCGGGCTGTCGCTTCCGCAGCAGGTCATGATGACCCTGTTCTCGCTCAGCGAGTTGATGGACGACAAGAAGGTCTATCAGAAAGCCTGCCTCGGTATCTGCAAGCAACGGGTCCAGGCAACGATCGATGGACTGGACATCGAAATCCCGCCGAATGAGCTCTTCGATTACTACTACGGCCTGATCGATTTCGAGTTCTTTGCCCGCAAATACCTGGGTGAGGATGTCGTCAAGTGGATGAAGGAGAACGTGCATCCGCTCGACATCGTGTTCCGGCTGGCTGAGGACCACGGCATCGTCCTGCTCAACGGCGGCGGCTTTGCCGCTCCCGATTGGTCGGTGCGCATCTCCTTCGCCAACCTGGAGAATCATGTCTACGACGACATCGGCCGCGCGGTGCGCGCCATCGCGCGTGGATATCGGCAGGCTTACGAGGCCGCTACCGGCAAGACCGCTCCGCCGCCCCCGAAGAAACGATGATGGGTACTTCGCGACGCAGTTTTCGAATCAGCAAAACTAACTCCGAACATGGGAAAGCAATTATGAAGATACGAACTTCTCCTGGTGGATGCGCCAGCGTTGCGGTGGCTTTGCTTGCGCTCTTTAGCAGCGGGCATGCTGCCCGCGGCCAACAAATGGTGACCACACCAAGCCCACCGCCCGGTGCTGCGGAGTCATCGACCGAGCAGGGCCACACGCAGCTTGATGAGTCCTTCCGCGAATTCCGTCTGGAGAAACGCCGGAAGGCTTTCGAGGATACAACGTTCGAAATCAATTTCCGGACCTTCTTCATGGATCGGAATAAGTTCGATGGACTCGAGAGTGAAGCGTGGGCCATCGGCGGATGGGCGGGATTGAAGACGGGTTACTTTCTCGACCACATCGCGTTTGGGCTGACCGGCTACACGTCGCAGCCTGTTTACGCCCCTGAGAGCCGCGATGGGACTACCCTCCTGGCACCGGGGCAGAATGGCTACACCGTCCTCGGCGAAGCTTACGCCGACATCCGGATCGCGGACGGCTACAACATCTATGTCGGCCGCAAGGGATTCGACACGCCCTTTATTAACCGCAACGACAGTCGCATGACGCCAAACACGTTTGAAGCGATCGTGTTTCAGGGCAAAACGGAACTGGGCCCATCTACTCCCGCTACGACGGACCCCGGCGTAAACAAAGACGGCATGGCCCTGGCCAGCGACGGCAAGGACAGCAAAGCGATCGTGGCTCCTGCTCCCACTCCGATCCCCGCATTCCTTCGATACGGGATCGGCTATTTCGATCAGATCAAGGAGCGAAATTCCGATGAGTTTATCTCGATGTCGCGCGACGCAGGCGCGGACGTTGAGCGCGGCGTGTATGTCGCGGGGCTCCTCTATGAAAAGGGAAAATTCTCGATCGGTGCGATCGACTATTACAGCGACGACATCATCAACATCGCCTATGGCGAAATGAAGATGGAACTGCCGTTTAGCGACGACTTCCGGCCGAAGCTTGCGGTTCAGCTGATCGACCAACGCAGTACTGGAAGCGACCTTCTGCAAGGCCAAAGCTTTTCAGGACAACAAGCTGGTCTCAAACTCGACGTGCCCGTGAGCAAAGTGCTGTTCACAGCGGCCTACACCTGCGCCTTTGGGGACGCCAACATGCAGAACCCATGGAGCGGTTATCCCGGCTATACCAGCGTCCAGGTCCAGGACTTCAACCGAGGGGGCGAAAGCGCGTTCATGCTTCGGGTTGGTTACGATTTTCCCTGGGCTGAGGGGCTGAGTGCCTACGCGCTGGCGGTGTTTGGCACCGACCCGGACGCGGCCGGGCAGTACCGGCAGGATGAGTACGATGTTAATTTGCAATATGCGCCAACTAAGAATGTTCTAAAAGGACTGTCGGTGCGTCTCCGTTACGGAGCCGTTGATCAGCACGGAGGAGATGTCGTAACCCTGACCGATTTCCGCGTCATTTGTAACTACGTGATCAAGTTCTAGCCATCGAGGGAGACTGAGATGCTCTCAAAGTATCCCGAGTTGGCAGATCGAATTTCTTTGGTGCGTGCGCTCGGGCGTCCCGTGACGGTCGCCCTGACCCTCGCATTTGCGGCTTGTGGACCGTCGGCGGAACCGCCCAAATCCGCGGCGCCGCCGGCGAACGACTGGCGTGAGTTCGAGGGTTCCTGGAACGCCGCCGGCAGCCGCCGGACCATTCCCCTCGGCGCGGATCGCCGGGGCTCGGTCATTGACCTGAGAGGATCGATTCTGTTGACAGGGCCGGGGCGCCCCGGTGTCGGATTCCGCTCGGACGTAATCGCGCTTTCCGACAGTGAAACGGGTCTCGTCGGTCGAAGTGTCTGGACGGATGAGAAAGGCGACCAGGTGTTCAGCGAGTTGAAAGGCGAGGGGACTGCCGCGAAGAACCGCATCACTGGGACAGTCCTGGGCGGCACGGGCCGGTATGCCGGTATCACGGGGTCCTACGAGTTCAGCTGGCGATTCGTGATCGAGGGGGAGGATGGCTCCATCCAGGGAAGCGCCGTCGGGTTCAAGGGCCGTTTTCAACCTGGCCAAACAAACGCGGAAAGCGCGAAGCCATGATAGCACCCGGGTTACTTCTGAAACGCGCCGTCCCGTTCGCGATCGCGATCGGCATCTGGTTTGCGCCGATCCCCGCCGGTCTCACAGCGCCGGCGTGGCATCTGTTCGCTGTCTTCGTTGCCGCCATTGCATGCGTGCTCATCAACGCTTTCCCGCTCCTGACGGCTTCAATGATCGCCGTCGCCACCGTCGTTCTCACCGGGACAATCACGCCGGTGCAGGCGTTCTCGGGTTTTGCCAATTCGAGTGTCTTGCTCGTGGTGATT
>QHMY01000276.1 GCA_003218305.1 Verrucomicrobiota bacterium | reverse complement strand
TTCGTAAAGGCGATCGGCTTCCAGATGTCCGCGCGTTCGGCGAACGTTCCGCCCTGGACGCCAAAGAGCGGAAGCGGGAACTCGAACTTCGCCGGCATGATTCCAACGACCGTGAAGCTGCGGCCATTCACCGCGACCTGGGCGCCAACGAGCTGCGGATCGGAATTGAACCGGCGCCGCCAGAGACCCTCGCTGATCATGACCACGCCGTCGTTGCCCTCGCCGAATTCGCTGTCGTTGAAAACGCGACCTTTGACTGGAGGCACTCCGAGGAGTGGAAATAAGCTCGGCGTGACGACCGCGCCCGCGATCCGCTCGGGCATGTCGCCACCGGTCAGATTGAAATCCGCGAAATTGAATGCTGCGATGCGCTCGTAGCTGCGGCTCTGTTTCTCCCAATCGAGATATTCCGGCGCTGAGACCGGAATCTGGTCGAGGCCCATGCTGCTGAATTTTTCGAAGAGAAGAACAAGATCCTGCGGCGCCTTGAACGGCAACGGACGAATCAAGAGCGCGTTAACCAGACTGAACACCGCCGTGTTCGCCGCGATCGCGAGCGCGACGGTTATGATGGCGACCAGGGTGAAGCCCGGCGTTTTGACCAGGTTGCGAAAAGCGAGGCGGAATTCTCGGATCATAACTCAGCGGGCAGGGCTGGCCTATTCATAGCGAAGCGCTGCCATTGGATCCAAACGCATGGCAGAACGCGCAGGCAGATAACAAGCCGCGAGGCCCACGACAAACAGGATCACCGGCACCAGGGCGAAGCTGGGCGGGTCATGGGCCGAAATTCCGTGCAGACTGCCGGAGAGCAGCTTGGTCAGGAAATAGGCACTGACGAAACCGATCGCGAGCCCGGTCACAATGAGGCGAAGGCCCTGGCCCGTCACCAGCCGCAAGACATCGCCCGTTTGCGCGCCGAGCGCCATTCGCACTCCAATCTCCTGGGTGCGCTGCCGGACTGAATAAGACATGACACCATAAAGCCCCAGCGACGCAAGAAAGAGCGCCAGACCGGCGAAGATAGAAAAGAGGGTTCCGAAAAATTTTCGGTCCCAGAACGATTGCGCGACCACTTCATCCATGGTGAAAACGCGGTAGATCGGCAGATCTTTGTTCACCGACAGGACCGTGGTGCGCACAACGTTGGCAAACTTCGCCGGATCGGTCTTGGTGCGAACCATGACCGAGAGGAAACGGTCGGAGGCCTGATCTTGCGGACAATAAACCGCGGGCATCGGACGCCGGTTGGTCAACCGCTCGTAAACGACAGGCCGGACGATTCCAACGATCGTCAACCACTTCGGCGGGTCGCCCGGTTTGCCCAACGCGCGGAGTTGGCGGCCAATTGGATCCTGATCAGGAAACCAGGCACGGGCGCCATCATCATCGATCAATGCGACCCGGGGCGCATCTTTGCTGTCAGCCGGCGTGAAGTCCCGGCCCCGCAACAAGGCAATTCGCGCTGTCTGAAGATATCCCGGAGTGATGGTCAACGAGCGCACCTGGCGGGCGTCCTGAAGCTGTTTCGGTTCCGGCTCGCCTTCAAGCACGAAGGCCTCGGTGCCGATGTTTCCCGAAGCCGGCAAGGACGTCGCGGCACCGGCCGATTCCACGCCCGGGAGATTGGCCAACTTCGGAATGAGCTGCTCGAAAAAGCGCGCGGGGCCTCTTTGTCCGGGAACTGCGCTTCGGGCAAGCCGACCCGGAAGGTCAGCGTGCTCGACGGATCCACGCCAATGTCCGTCTTCTGAAGATTCATGAAGCTCCGCATCATGAGGCCGGCGCCAATCAACAAAACCAAAGCGAGGGCGACCTCCGCGATGACCAACGAGTTGCGCACCCGCTGACCTTTCGCACCGCCTGAGCCCGTCCGGCCGCCTTCCTTGAGAGCGTCGACCAAACGCGGATGCGAGGCCTGGAGCGCCGGCAGCAGTCCGAAGAGAAGACTCGAAACGGCTCCAATTCCGAGCGCGAAGGAGAAAACCCTCCAGTCAAAATCGAAATGAATCCAGAAGGGCACTTCATTCGGAAGGGCACTCACCATCAGGTCCACTCCCCAGACGGCCAGGAGCAAACCCAGCGCGCTCCCCACCAGGCCGAGGACAATGCTTTCGGCCAGAAGTTGCCGCACGATTTGGAGTCGGCTCGCGCCCAAGGCAAGGCGAATGCCGATTTCTTTGGCCCGCGTGGCTCCACGCGCCAGGAGGAGATTCGCAACGTTGGCACAGGCGATGAGATGCACGAAAAGCACCGCGCCCATGACCAGGAGCGTGAGGGTCTTGAAGTTGCGAACCATTTCTTCGCGAAATGGCGTCACGTGCACGCCTATTCCGGTATTCGTCTCCGGATATTGTACGGCAATTCGCGCCGTGATCGCGTCCAGCTCGGCGCGCGCTTGCTCAATCGACACGCCTTTTTTCACTTTGCCGATGCAATCGAGGAAGAACATGCCGCGGGGATGATCTTTCTCATCCATCTGCAACGGCATCCAGAGATCGCAAACCTCCGGGAAGCGCCAGCCTTTGGGCATCACGCCCACGATTGTCACCTGCTTACCGTTAATCGGAATCGTTTGACCGACGGCGGCGCGATCACCGCCGAAATGATTCTGCCAGATGTCGTATCCGATCAGCGCGACCGGCGCGGCATTGAGCTGGTCCTCCTCGGGCCGAAACAGCCGGCCCAGAATGGGCTGCACACCCATAAAGGCAAAGGCATCGGCTGAAATTTGCCCACCGAGGTAACGCTCCGGCTTGTCCCCGCCCGAGATGATGAAGGTCGCCTCCTGAATGGCGGCAATCCCATCCAACGTGGTTACGTTCTTCTTCCACTCCAGGTAATCCGGGAAGGCGGTCCCGGCGTTCTGGTCCGCGTTCTTTTGGAAAAATTGCGAGACGGCAACCAGACGATCCTGGTCCTGCATCAGGGGCATGGGCCGCAGGAGCAGCGCGTTGATCGACGAGAACATCGTCGTCGACGCGCCAATCCCGAGGGCCACCGCCAGAATGGAGATGGCGGTAAACCCAGGGGTCTTTACGAGCATCCGACACGCATATCTAAGATCTCGTATCATCTGACCCCTGGTTTACGGCTTACATGCTAATAAATAACTAACTCAACCAAAGGGGATCAGGCGGCCATCCGGTCCTCGACGACCCGGCCGTCGAAGAGATGGATGGTGCGATCGGCATGCTCGGCAAAACGGGTGTCGTGCGTGACCATGCAAATCGTTGCGCCGCCGGCGTGCAGCTCTTTCAACAGCGCCATAACAGCGTCGCCATTGCGTGAGTCGAGGTTGCCGGTCGGTTCGTCCGCCAGAAGGATGGCCGGTTTGCCCGCGAGAGCGCGCGCCACGGCGACACGCTGTTGCTGGCCGCCGGAAAGCTGGCTGGGCAGATGCTTGGCGCGATGCCCCATGCCGACGCGCTCGAGAGCTTCCAGGACAAAACCCTTGCGATCGCTCGCTCCCATTCCGCGATAGGTCAGAGGCAGTTCCACATTCTCAAAGACGGTGAGGTCGCCGATCAAATTGAAGCTTTGGAAGATGAACCCGATTTCGCGATTGCGGATGCGAGCCCGATCCGGAAACGAGAGGTTCGCCACTTCGGTGCCCTTCAGCGAGTAGCTGCCGCCTGACGGAGTGTCGAGAAGTCCAAGGATTGAGAGCAAGGTCGACTTGCCGCAACCAGACGGCCCGGCGATCGAGACGTATTCGCCCGTCCGGATATCGAGATGAATGCCGGAGAGCGCGTGGGTTTCGACTTCGTCGGTCAGGAACACTTTCGTGACTCCGTCGAGATGGATGAGTGAGTTTGATCCGTTCGCGCCAGGGGTGCGAGCGGCTTGTTCGTTGATGGTTTCGGTGGCCATGATGGTTCGTTAGGGTCGTTGTTAGTTATGTTGTTAGTTAAGGCGAATGCGTTCGTGAGCGTCCATTGAGCTGGTGTCGGAGAGAATTACCTGATCGCCGGGTTCGAGACCGTTGATGATCTCGATGGTGTTGACCGAGCTGCGGCCAAGCTTCACCGGAGTCCGGACGGCCTCCGAAGTGCCGGCGACCAATTTGAAAATGCCGACGGTGTTGTTCTCCTGGCCAAAAGCCGGGCGGCCGACGTAGATCACATTATCTAGACGTTCCAGCTCGATGGTTCCGTCTACGCTAAGATCGGGGCGGGCGCCTTTCGGCAGGTCGCCATCAATGGCGACATCCACCGTCACGGTTCCCTGCTCCACCGCGGGATCGACGCGAATGACGTGACCGGCCACGATGCCGTTCCGCGTGTCGATCGAAGCGAATCTTGACCTGCGCCTTGAGCTTGGTCGGGTCAGCCACGCGGGCCAGGTTATCGCCGGGTTTGACGCGTTGCCCGATTTGCACCGGCAACTGCTGCAGGACTCCCTCCATCCCGGCTTTCACGTGCAGCTGATTGACTTGGTCGACTTTTAGTTTCGCGAATTCCTTCGCTTGATCGACCGCGGCTTGCTTGGAGGCGATCTGCGGCTCAATCGAGTCGCGAGAAAAGGCGAGACGCTTGTTTTCGATCTCGTCCCGGTTGGCGAGCTCTGCCTCCTTCACCTTCGATGTCTTGTAAACCAAATCAGACACGAGGCCGTTCTTGGCCAGTTGATCGTTGGTCTGCCGTTCCATCTTAGCCTGTTCGTACTCGGAATGAACCCGGGCCGTAATCGATTCCTGGTCGAGCAGCTCACGCTGAAGTGTGGCGCGAAGGGTGGTCAGCTCGGCTTCCGCCGCTTTCGCTTTCGATTCCGCATCGCCAGCCGTCTGCTCGAGCTCCGGGCTGGTCAATTCCAAAATCACCGTGTCGGTCTGCACCGGCGTGCCTGGCCAGACCACAATTTTTTCGACCCGGCCTTCGGTATTCGCTGCGATC
Source organism: Verrucomicrobiota bacterium (assembly GCA_003218305.1). Lineage (GTDB taxonomy): Bacteria > Verrucomicrobiota > Verrucomicrobiia > Chthoniobacterales > UBA10450 > AV80. The sequence continues at coordinate 2,738 of QHMY01000276.1, read as the reverse complement.
CAACGGATATCTACCGGGACAAGTGTCCCCAGGCCTCGGACCTGGCGAACCATCGGGCCTCGCTTGACCGTATCGATCCAGACAGTCGAGCGGTCGACACTCGGCACGGCGGGTTTGAGCCGGGAAAGCAGGAACGTCACCAGGATCAGTCCGAGGATCGACGCGGCGATGACGATGATCCGACGCTTGCGTTTTTGTTTGGCGACGTGTGGGCGCGGGACATCCATAGCTGAGGCAGCGGAAGTGAAGCCGCTCGGCCGCACAATAGTTGTATCCATTTTTGCTTCCGAGCTTTTTGACATTGCGGCGTTGATTAGAGGATTCCGAACGCTCGGACCAGGTGGAGGGTGGCGCCGACACTGGTCATGACCGCCGCTGCCGCGATCATCACAATCACAGTGAACAGGGCAATCTCACCCACAAAGGAGTTGGGTGCTTCGTATTTGAAGTAATCCTGGCTAATCGAACGAAACGAAGGTTGGCAGGAACCGAAACGGCGGCCGCCGATGCTCGTGATCGACGTCGCTTGATAGCTATAGTCGGTTTTTGGAAAATTGATGCGCTGGGGCAAGTCGTTCTCGCCATGAGTCCGGCGATTCTTTTCGTTAACTTGGTTCGTTGGTTTCATATTCTTATCTCTTCTGTGAGATGCGTCCGGCACCTCAATCGGATTCAAAATGTTTCTTGGCGGGCGAGGCTATTGCAATGGCCGTGCCATGCATTCGAACAAAGTCATAACTAGCTGGAATACATTTAGTTACCTCTACGACTCAGGAATGCGTGGCGGCAAGAAAGCTTCGGTAGTGGGATTACACCGTCCCGATTGTGGGACGGTTTTCTTGCCTCAATGTGGGAGCGGCCTGGGCGCCGCGACTTCGTTGGATAATCGGGGCACAAAGGCCCCTCCCACATTATTACTTCGGCAATCGCAACAGCGCTTCGCATCCCGGACCGACCCGGTTTGCCAGCGTCAATGATCCGCCGTGGGCTTCCGCGATCTGCCGGCTCAAAGCCAGGCCAATCCCCGAACCACCCGGCTTGGTGGTAAAGAACGGAACGAAAAGATTTGTCGGATTCATGATGCCGGGCCCGGTATCGCGCACGAAAACTTCGACGCAATCTGTCAGGTCCCGCCAACCCGTCGTCACAGTGCCGACGGTTTCGAGAGAGGCTTCCGCCGCGTTGTGGAGGATGTTGATCAGCAATTGCTCCAACTGCGCCGCGTCCGCCTCTATAATCATCTCCGGCCCGGGAACCACGCGCACCGGAATCCGCGTCTCCAAATTCGCCACCCGCCGGATGAGTTCTCCGAGATCGACCGTCTCTTTTTGCGGCGGAGGCAGGCGCGCCAGACGCGCATAAGCCTGCATGAATCGGCTGAGCGATTCGGCCCGGGTCGCGATAATATTCAACCCGCTGCGGGCGTCGTCGCGCCAATCGGCCGGCGGTGGATCGCGACGAATCAGCGTTTCCAGACTGCCGGCAATCGATTTGATCGGCGCGAGCGAATTATTCATTTCGTGGCCGATCACACGCACGAGCCGTTGCCAGGCGTTGCGCTCTTCCTCCCGCAAGGTGCGGCTCAGGTCGGTCAGCACCAGCAATTCATGGGGCAGGCCCCGCTCGCGGAAAGAACTTCGGCGCACGCCCCAGCGTCCCGACCCGCCCGGAAAAGTGAGGGTCAGCGGCGCGTCTTCGTTGGCGTCCAGACAGACGTCCAATCCGATATCGCGCGCGCGCCGGCCGAGCAGTTTGTCCATCGGCTGGCCGAGCAGATCCTCACCCGCGCGGTTGACCAGCCTCAGGCGTCGATCCGGGTCGAAGGTGAAAACGGCCACGTCGATTTCCGCCATGATCGTCCGGAGAAGCGCCGTCGCTTCGAAAGCGCCAAGACGCTGCAACCGAAGCGTCTCGCCCAGCGCATTGATTTCCAGCATCGCCTCGCCAAGGGCGTCGTCGGCCCGGGCGCCGCGGGCGCGGATCGAATAATCGCCTTCGCGCAACGCGGCGAGGAGGTTCGTCATGGTTTGCAACGGACGAACCACGTGTTCGCGCGCGCTCATAATGAAACCGAGCCCAAAAACGGCAATCACAAGCGTCAGGGTCCATTGAACCTTGGCCGTATGATCGCCGAACCAAAGCAGAGCAAGGGCGACAATGGTCGCCGGTGCCGCGGCCAGGAGGGTGAGCCAGGTCAACCGACTTTCGTGCGTAATCCGCTGGCGCAGCTTTTTGATCGCCTTCATCGGAACCAATTTTTCTGGGGAGCGCACGCGCCCTCGCGTGCCGAGGTCGGCGCCACCGCCGGCCTCCTGTCGGGATGCCGAAAGCGCCAAGGGATTCGCGACGATGGCGCCGCGAACGGCATTCGAGGCGCGTGCGCTCCCCGGCTAGAGTCCATACTGCTGGAGCCGGCGGTAAAATGCGCTCCGGCTCAGCCCCAATGCTTCCGCGGCCTTGCGCGCGTTCCCATCGAAACGCGACAACGCCTTCTTGATCAGGAAAGCTTCCACCTCTTCGAGGCTCATGTCCTCCAGCCGCGGCGTGTCGGAGACACCGCTCGTTAGACCTAGATCGTTTGCCTTCAGCTGCTGCCCCTGGGTCATGAGAACGGCGCGCTCTACTACGTGATCGAGCTCGCGCACGTTGCCGGGAAACTGGTGCTGCATCAGAACATCACGCGCCTTTTCCTCGAAACCGGTCAGCATTTTCCGGTAACGCTTCGCATGTTGCCGGAG
>QHMY01000244.1 GCA_003218305.1 Verrucomicrobiota bacterium | reverse complement strand
GCCGTCGCGGCTCAAGGTGCCGACGAGAAGATCCGCCAGCTCCGCTTCCTGGCCAGAAACGCTCGGGACATTGACGAGCAGTTCGAGGAGTTGCGTCCCGCTCATGAAGTTGCCTCCCTCGACGACCGCTGGGCCACTAACATCGTCCCGCTTCCCTCGTTGGTGAATACCTCCGCGAGCACCGCATCGGACAGGACGCCGGAAACGATGTGAACGCTGGCCACTCCGCCCGCCAGCGCGCTGCAAGCCGCCGCGATCTTCGGTCGCATCCCGCCCTGGATTGCGCCCGCGGTTTCGAGCTCAGCGACTTGCGCCAGATCAACCAGCGGCAACAAGCTCCGTGGATCGTCAGGATTCGAAAGAAGTCCCGGCGCTTTGACGACAAAAAATAGTTTTTCGACACCCAGTGCAACCGCGATTGCCGCCGCCACGGTATCGGCGTTCGTATTCAGAACCTGATGCGTCGCGTCTACGGTAAACGGTGCGATGACCGGCACGTAGCCACCTCCGATGAGATGCCGCAGGAGGGCAGGATCTGCGTTATCGATATCGCCGACGCAGCCGTAGTCGACCATCTGGCCGTCCACCGCGACCGGCGCGCGTCGATGACTGCGCAACATTCCCGCGTCCTGCCCAGACAAGCCGATCGCCTGCAAGCCCACCACATGCATCGCGCTGAGTAGATCCATTTGCGCGGAGCCTTTTAGCGCCATTTTCGCCGCCTCCAGGATTTCCGGAGAAGTAATGCGTCGTCCGCCGGCCTTAGGAATCGGCAAACCGAGGTGCTGACAAAGCGCATCGAGCGTCGGACCTCCGCCATGCACGATAACAAGCGGAATCGCAAAACTGGAGAGCAGCGCGAGTTGTTCGCACAAACTGTGGAGCAAAACCGGATCGCGGATGATGTCGCCACCGACTTTGATGACAAAAGGTTTGTCTCGAAATGCGCGCACGTATTTTGCGGCATCTTTGAGAGGATCGAATGGTGAACGTGTTGTCATTTAATTGAGCATCCAATCAAGAAGGGCGCGTTGGACGTGAAAGCGATTCTCAGCCTGATCGATCACCCGACTCCATTTTCCGTCCAGCACTTCGTCCGCAACTTCCAAATTGCGGCGAACCGGGAGACAATGGAGGAAGATCGCGTCTTTCGCCGCCCTCTCCATTTGTCGCGCTGTCATCATCCAGTCGGCGTGTTCTCGGACCACTTCGGGTTTGAGTTGAGCGGAGGTGGCAGGTCCCCATGCCTTAGCGTAAACGGCGCGCGAACCACTCAGCGCGGCATCCTGTTCGTGAAAAAACGAAATGCTGCCGCCGCTCGCGGCAGCGTACGATTGGGCCTCGCCCAGAATATCGGGATGCAGCTCGAAGCCCTTCGGATGCGCGACTCGAATCTCGCATCCGCGGGCCGCTGCGCTGAGCAGAAATGAATTTGGGACGGCTTTCGGCAGCGGTTTGATGTGCGGAGCCCAGGTGAGCGTTACAGGAAGCGCACACTTCGGTTCGAATTGCTCTTCGATCGTGAGGAGATCGGCGAGTCCCTGGCAGGGATGCTCGCGAGCACTTTCCAGGCTGATCGTAGGCACGGTGGCGTACTGCTGGAAAGAGCGCATCACCGCGTCGTCATGATCGACGTCGTCATTTGCTCCGTGCGCAAACGAGCGCACCGCCAGCACGTCAACGAAACGGCTCAAAACCGGCACAGCTTCTTTCAAATGCTCGGCGCGGTCGCCGTCCATGACTACATTCAAACGGTCTTCAAGCTTCCAGGATCCGCTGCCGGCCTCGATCACGATCGCGCTTCCGCCGCCTCGCGACATCACCGCTTCAAACGAAGCGCGAGTTCGCAGCGAAGGATTGAAAAACACCATGCCAAGAATTTTCTCGCGGAGGTGTTTCGGGTGCGGCTTGTCCTTCCAGGCTCGAGCAGTCGCAAGGATGCGATCAACGTCCGCCAGCCCGATGTCTGATAAACGCGTGGCGTGTTTCATCGCGTGGAGGCGCTAAACGCGCGAACGGCTTCTGCCAACGCAGCCACAGCTTCGTCAGTGATATTCAAGGGCGGCATGAGGCGAAGCACCTCCGGGTTGGCGCTTCCGCCGACCAGAATACCTTCGTCCTGAAGATGTTGTTTTAGCGCAGCGGCTGCCCCTGAGACTCGCAAGCCGAGGAGCAAACCGGTGCCGAGGACTTCAGCAACACAGGTGTTGGCCAACGATTGACGAATCCTGGCCTCAGCCTCAACAGCGCGATCCATGAGACGCTCCCCCTGGATGATTTCCAGAGTCGCGAGCATAGCCGCGCACGCCAGCGGCGACCCCCCGAAAGTGCTGCCGAGATCGCCGATCTTCAACTGATCGGCAATCGCCTGGGTCATCAGGAGCGCTGCCATGGGAACGCCGGAGGCAATGCCTTTGGCCGAAGTCAGCAAATCTGGTTGAACGCAATACTTGGCGGCGGCGAAAGGATGCCCCAGACGTCCCATTCCGGTCTGGATTTCGTCGAAAATCAGTAGTGTGCCCGCTGCTTCGGTGACCTGTCTCAGTCTGGTGAGGAAGCGCGGTGTTGCGACGCGAACGCCCGCCATACTTTGGACTGGCTCGAGGATAACGGCTGCCACTTGCCGAAAATCGAATGCCTCGAGCGCTGCTTCGTCATTCCATGGCAATCGCGCGCAGGCTGCCAGGAAAGGCAAATACGGCTCGGTGATTTTCGGATCATCGGTCACCGACAGTGGGAGTATTCCGCGTCCATGCCAACCGCCCGCAAACGCGGCAAAGCGGTAGCGGCCAGTCAGTTTTGCAGCAATCTTCAGGGCGTTTTCGTTCGCCTCACTTCCAGTGTTGCAAAAGAAAACGGATGAGAAATCGAGTTCTCCGGCGCAGTTGGCAAAGCGACGAAGGGCTTCGGCTGCTGCGTTACGGACCGGCACTTCCGCGGCCGTGCTGTAAAAAAGCAGTTCGCTCGCCTGGCGCGTGATGGCGGCAGTAATCTTCCGGTGCGCATGTCCGGTCCCGCAGACACAATGCCCGCCGTAGAAATCAAAAAAACTTCTCCCACCGTCGTCAAAAACGACGTCGCCTTCCCCGCGCACCAGGGGAAATGGAAAGGCCGGGTAAGTCGGAAGCAATGCGTGAGACATGGTATCGATCAGAGCAGGCAGGGCGCGCTCTTAGCGGAATAACTCCCAGATTCTTCGGGTCGCTGACCGCATCGATTTGGCACTGTTTAAAGCGATGAAGATCGTGTCTTCTCCGGCAATTGTGCCGACGATCTCAACAAGTTTGGCCCGATCAATTTCGACCGCCACAGACGAAGCGAGTCCAGGCTCACAACGCGCGACCAGCATGAAATCGCCCGCAGGTGCAAGGCTGACAAGGCCGCGGGCCGCGGAGCTTTCTGGCGTTTGCGGCACGCTGTAGAAGCCGCGTTGCTTCACGACGCCGAGTTCTTCCAAGTCTCGCGAGACGCTGGATTGGGTCGCGGGAAAGCCAGCTTGTTCAAGTAACTGCATCAGCTCTTGTTGCGTTGCGATCCGGCGCACTTGGATCAGGCTAAGCGCTTTCTCTTGACGCTTGCGGCTCTCTCTCAATCCCTTCATGAAATGCATAATATTCGCATATCTGGATATTACAAGCTGAATATGCAATAAGATATGAATAATACTCAGGACCACTCTCGAGTGTGGTCTGGTGGAATCGCACCCCGGCTTTCTGGGGCACGTTTCATCAACCGCCGCGTCAGGGCGATTGAGGTATCTGCCGTCGCGAAGAAGCGACGACTAGCTGGCTGACTCTGATTTGAGCGGCCGCATGTGGCCCGAATTCAGGGGCGGCAGATCGGGGTCGAGAAAACCCAGGGCATGTGGCGGCTTGATGACCCGAACGCCGGCAGCGCGTTGCTGATCGACAATCTGATCGCGAAAGGCCTGCATGCGGGTCCAATGCACCTTGGGCCGGAAATGATGTTCGGCGTGGTAGCCATTATAAAACCAAATCCAATTATACAATTTGTCGTAGCTGCTTACGCCCCAGGCGATTGGTTCGTCGGGATTTCCGCCGTAGTGGCGGTAGTAGCCATTCAGATACGAGAGGCAATGGCCGAAATACCAAAAACCGAGAAGGAAAATGATGTAGTGCCAGTTTAGAATTCCGAGCGTCACGAACGTGCCCACGAATAGCACCAACTCCGTCACGCCCCAGAATGCTTCGCGCCAATTCTTGCGCTTCAATTCCTTAAAAACGGTCACGGGATCTTCACGAAAAAAACTCATGAAGGTGTACGTGAGCGGGTGCTCGGGTTCGCCGTCGTGGCCGTGCTTGTAGATCGAGATCCAATCGATGGTCTCACCTTTTTCATCCGGGCGGTCGGCGTTCCCCCTGTGATGCTGCATGTGGATGCATTCGTAGAAAACCTGGCTGAAGCCGACTGTGACCGATTCGAGAACGCTGAAGAGGCGATTGAGCAGGGAGGAGCGGAAGTACGGGTTGTGAATGAAGTTGTGGGAGATGCCGTTGATGTTCCACGAAATGCTCACCGAATAGATGAAACCGAGGATCAGCATGACCCACAACGGGACACGCGGGAACAGGTAGAACATCCCGAAAAAATAGGCGCAATGCAGCAGCGCGGCCAAAACCGGGATGACGTCCCAGCGGGAAAAAGCGAAGATTCGGGATGAAGTCCGGAGTCGCTCCGTGGCGACATCGTTTGTGGCGTGCACCCGGAGATATTACTCAAAAACGGGGGTTTCGCACGCGCTAAAACCCCGGATTCGTCCCACGGGCGCTGGCCCCCCGAAAATGGAAAGAGCAGGGCCCGAAAGCCCTGCCCTTCCATTGAATTTCCGAAGCGGGATTACATGTAGTTCAGCGCGCCGCACCGCCAGCACGTGAACCAGCTCCAATGACCGTGGACGCGGTTCGCCGCACCGTCATGCCAGCAGGTGTAAAGCAGCCGATGATGTCTGCGACCACCGACTTCAGCGGTTTCGGTTTCAGCGCTTTCGGCCCCGGTGTTCTCTACGCCGGCGCCACCTTCCGCGTCCGGCTTCTTGCCTGTTTTTTCGTCAGCCATAATTGCAGTTTTTTTCTGTTGTTGTCCTTCTTGTGCTTCGCGCCACATCACCCGATGTCGCAGCGGGCCTTGATCTTATGTCAATTCCGCCCCGTAGAGGCAAGCGTCCCGTTCTGTTGACGGATGGCTCATCCGCTCTTGTGGGGCGTTTCTGTGAAACGCCTGTGTAGCGGCGCTTGGGTCAAGCGACGAACGAAAAAGACAGGCGCTCGCCGCGGCGAGCGCCTCTACAAGTTCCCCGCGTCGTCCTCGGCCAGGCGGCGAACATGGTTCATCACCCGCAGATGGACGGCGCGAGTCATGTCATGGGTCCAGAGATCGAAATACCAGGAGGGGCGAACGTGCAGGGTGTACCAGCTCGAGCCGAACAGGGTCGTGGTCCCATTTCCGTTGTCGCGCAGGACGAATTGGCCCCGGTGCAGGGTAATGTGTCCGTACGCTTCGGGATGCGTCGGCTGTTCGACAATATCGAACGTGAGCTTCTCGCGCGGGACAAACTCGGCCACCCGTTCCCTGATCACGATCCCATCGCTGAACATGCATTGCCGATCCGCTCCGACGAAGTTGCCGCCATTGGTCGTTTGGGTCGGATACGGGAGACCCAGCCGGAAAATCCAGTAATCCGGCCGGTCGGGGATTTCCGGAAAGGCCAGGACATGGGGCCAGACCTTATCGGGCGTCGCGTGGATAAGAACCTCGTCGGTGACCACGACGCGTTGCGTCGAGCTGTAAAGAGCGTCGGTCACGGTCAGCAGCACGAGAAGCGGGAAGATGCTCAGCTGAAGCCTGCTGTAATCCGGTCGAAACCAAATCCGGCCCAGAAGCAATCCGGTCAGAACGAGCACATAAAAGGCAGGGAAAACGATCACCAGGCAAACGATGCCTTCCCAAAGAAAGATCGCGGCGCCGGCAAGACCCACGAGCGCGATCCAGAGCGCGTCGAGAAAAGTAATGCCAAGGCCGCGATTGAGCCGCCGGTAAAACCAGGCCGCGACCATGCCGACGATCAACGGCAGAAGAAAAAAGCTCGGCCAGATCAGCCATCCCTCGTAGGGGCCCGTGAAGAACCGGGACAGTTTGGTGACGCCAAACAAAAGCGCACCTCCAACGAGGTTCGCGACCCCCATGCCAAGGAGCAAGGTCATGATCCGGTTGGCCGGTAATGGCGGTGGTTCAGTCACGACCTTCGGAGGATATCGAGGCAGGCGGGCGCAATCCAGCGGGGATAATATCCCACCCTGGAGGCAAGAGAAACGAACCTGCGTTACGGCTGGGGCCCGAGGTCGTAGATTTCCACCAGGCCAATGCCAGTGCCGCCGGTCACTCCGGACAGAAGCGCGGTGTAAAGATCGGGCGGCAAATCCGCGATTACAGCGGCTTCGCGACTGTTGGATGGCGCGAGGCCAACGGCGGTGATTTCCGCGGCCTGAACCGGGTTATCCTGCCAGTCGTTATTCGCCACGATGAGCGCGCCATTGCTATCGCGAAGCTCCAGCGCTGGATTGGCCAGCAACGGAGATAAACCAAAACTACTCAGGCTGGGCCCGAGACCGCGCACCGCGACCCGGTCGTTGCCGGCACCCTGACCCAGAACAAACCCCGCAATAACGATGTCGTCACCAGTGCTGACGAAGGCGCGCGTGCTCAGATTAGCCAGCCGCGAAGAAGCACTCTGACCGAGATCGTACAGTTCAATCAACGCCAGCCCTGAGGTGTTATTTTTTCCCCGGACCACGGCGGTATACGCACCCGGATTCAGCGTTACGAGGATCGCAGACTCGAAATCATTGGTCGGAGGGATGCCGGTCGCTTGGAGCTCTGCCTCCTGAGTATCTCTCCAGTTATCGTTTGTGATCGTCGCGAACGCGCCGGTCCCGTGCAGTTCGAGGACCGGATCAGCCAGCGCATCGACGATGCCATAGCGGCTCAAGGAAGGGCCGATGGCTCGGAGGACCAGTTGCTTGGGGTCGTTTCCGGTAATGATGAAACCGCCGACGCCAACGTTGTTTCCGGTCTGGACCAGCATGCGGGTCGAAAGATTAACGGCGTGGGTCGCCGGACTTGGAGTGGGAGTAGCGGATGGCGCGGGAGTCGGTGTTGGGGAGGGCGCGGGCGGTGTCGGAGTTGGTGTGGGCGCCGGCGGAGTAGGAGTTGGTGTGGGCGCCGGCGGGGTGGCCGACGGCGTGGGGGTGGGAGCCGGCGGAGTTGGGGTCATGGTGGGAGTAGGCGCCGGCGGCGTCGGCGTTGGCGTTGGCGTCGGGGTAAGTGTTGGGGTTGGGGTTGAAGTAGGTGTCGGGGTGGGGGTAGCCGCGATGTTGGTGAGCGAGAAGTTCGCTGGCGCCGGGATCCCGGTCACAGTAGCTGTCACATTATAGCTGCCGGCCGTCCCATTAGCGGTAAATGGCGGAGCGGTCGCCACACCGCTGCCGTTTGTTATTGCGACCGCGGGATTGCCGCCCGCGAATGTGCCGCTCGCTCCGCTGCCCGGTGGAGCAAAGGTCACTGAAACTACGGGCACGGGACGGCCCGATTCCGCAACGGTAGCTTGCAGGTTGGTCGCGAACGTCGTGTTCACCACGGTGCTCTGAGGTGTGCCCGCGGTTGCCGTGAGCGTGTAGTTGGTTTCGACGGCGCCGATATCAACGCGCGAGCCGGAGACGCGCGGCAAACCGCGCTGGTCCGCATCGGGCGGCGGCGCAAAGGCCGGATCACCAAAGTTAATCGCCGAGCTGCCGAGCATGGGAATATGTGTCCGGGTCGGGCCGCCATTGTTGGCCAAAGGCCCGAGTTGCGGATTGCCGATGAGGTTGCCCGTGCCGCCATTGATGGTGGCACCCGCCGGGTTGCCGATAAAAGTGTAATTCGCGGTAAACGTCCCGCCCAGGTCGGGTCCGGTCGACGTGGTGGTATTGACCGCGACAATGCTGCTGCGGATCTGCGCCAGGCCACCGCTGAAATTGGCGATGCCGCCGCCGGAGAGGGCAAAGTTATTCGTGACCGTGCTCAGAGCGACGTTGATTGGACCGGAACCAGCGTTGCAAATGCCGCCGCCGGTGCTGGTGACACCCTCAATGCCTCCGGGCGGTCCCGGCGCAAAGTTACCGCTCACGGTGCTGTTGGTGACGTTGACGGTCCCGGTGCTGTTGTTCAGGATGCCGCCACCATTAAGGCTCGAGTTCGCCTCAAGAGTGCTGTCCGTGACGTTAACGGTTCCAGTAGTGCCGTTGAAAACGCCGCCACCGGAGACAGCCGCGAAGTTGTTACTCAGAGTGCAACCGGCGATGTTGACCGTTCCGGAGGCGCTGTTACTGACGCCGCCACCCGCGCTGGATGGAAAACCTCCCTGCGAGCGTCCGTTGTTGATCGTCAATCCGGAGATAGTCACACTGCCAAAACCCTCCTGCGCGTTGGTTTGGATGTTGAAGATGCGGAAAGAGGCCGTCTTCGGGTCGGTGGAACGCCGGACAGTCAACACGTTCGCGCCGGGTCCGGTGATCGTCAGATCCTTGTCGATGGTCAGCTGACCACTCGTCAGGGTGATCGGGCTGACGACTTGGTTCATGTCGAAGGTGATGGTGCTGCCCGGACAGGCGTCCAGAATAGCCTGGCGCAACGAGCCGGGGCCGCTGTCGGCGTTGTTGGTCACGATCGGATCGATGAGGCAGGAGACGACCGTGATGCTTGCGGTGGAACTGTTGTTTTTTCCATCGGGATCGAACGTGGACGAGCTGACCAAAGCGGTATTGGAAAACTCGGTTCCGAAGGGAGTGTTCGCGGGAACGTTAGCAACCAGAGTGAAGGTGCCGCTGCCAACAGCCAGGCTCGCATTCGAGCACGAGATAAGACCGGTCCCTCCCACCGCGGGAGTCATGCAGCTCCAGCCGGCTGGCGCGGAAAGAGAAACGAAGGTGAGCGTTCCAGGCAGCGTATCGTTCAGGGTGGCGCTGGCCGCGGTGCTCGGGCCACCGTTAATCACCTGAATGCTGTAGGTCACGTTTGATCCCGGCAGCACTTCATCCACCACAGCCTGTTTGAAAACGGCCATGTCCGCAGTCGGCCCCGCCACCGTATTGGAGGCGGAGGAAGCGTTGTTTTTCTCGTTTGGATCAAAGATCTTGGCGAAGACCGAGGCCGTATTGGTGTAGGTTGTCCCCGTAGTGGCGCCAGCGGGAACGTTCGCTACCAGGGTGAAAACCTGATCGACCGACGGCACCAGGACCGATTTCGAGCAGCTGACATTGCCCCCGCTTCCCACGCCTGGGGTCGTGCAAGTCCAGCCCGCCGGCGAGGCGAGCGAAACGAAGGTCAGCCCTGCCGGAAGGTTGTCGTTCAAACCGACGAATGGCGCGTCATTGGGCCCGCCGTTGTTCACCGTGATCGTGTAGGTGATGTTCGATCCGGCGTTGACCGGATCGGGCGTGCTGGTCTTCGTCACCGCGAGATCTGCTTCGTCGGGAAGCGGGCCGTCAATCCGGGCCTGGCCGTTCAGGGCCACGCCGCTCAGAGACAAAGCCGCGGCAACAAAGCCCGATAACAAAACGACTCGGAGAGACTTATGGGGAATCATGACGGGGTTTCCTTTGGGATGTTGGGGTCCTGCCAGCGAACGCCAGAGATCATCCCCTGTCAATGATCGGAGAGGTCGGCGGAGCTCGAGTTCACCTCGGCGCTCCGTCTTGCGCCATGGCGGGGGCACGCGTAAAAAAGACGTCCCCTTCCTGAATCATTTTATGAAGCGCAATCTCACAGGACTGCTCCTTGTCATCCTAGGCCTCGGTTTCGCCCGTTTGAATGCAGTGGCCGCGGAGAACAAAGAGGAGGCCCGGTTTCTCTCGAACACCAGGCAGCTGATCTTCGAGGGGAAACGGAGCGGTGAAGGGTATTTTTCGCCCGATGGCAAAACGCTCATTTTTCAAAGCGAACGCGAGGCCGATAATCCGTTCTACCAGATCTACGCGTTGGATCTGACGTCGGGGGATATCCACCGCATCTCGCCGGGAACAGGCAAAACGACCTGCTCTTTTTTCCGGCCGGGAAATGATGAGGTGATCTTTGCCTCGACCCATCTCGATCCGAAGGCGCGGGAGAAACAAAAGGCAGAACTCGACTTTCGCGCTTCGGGAAAGGAACGCCGCTACTTGTGGGATTATGACGAGACCATGGACATTTTCTCGGCCAAACGCGACGGCTCGAATCTGCGCCAGCTGACGAAGTCGAACGGATACGACGCGGAAGGAAGTTATTCGCCCGACGGCAGCAAGATCGTGTTCTGCTCGCTCCGCGCAGCCTATCCGCTCGAGAACCTTTCCGCGGAAGATCGAAAGCATTACGAAACCGATCCCTCTTACTTCGGTGACATCTACCTGATGGAAGCGGACGGCTCGAATCAG
>QHMY01000279.1 GCA_003218305.1 Verrucomicrobiota bacterium | reverse complement strand
GGCCAAGGGAGAAATTCAAGTTGAGGGACCGCTGGTGGAGAAGCGAGAGGTCAAGTTCGACGACCAGACCCTGGCCACGGTTACCCTTTTTGGCACCACCAAACCTGTCCAGGACAGGACGGGAGGGACGCTGCGGTGGATTCTCATCAACATCCTGTGGGGCGATGAAGGGGCGTTGATCTTCGCCACCCGACATTCGGAAATCGACGTCGTCATCACGGATATGATGATGCCCGTGATGGACGGCCCCGTCACCATTCAAGTATGGAGAAATATCGACCCGACGGTGCGCATCATCGCCACCAGCGGAGTGTCGAGCAAGGATCACGCCAACCGCCTGGGCGTGAAACATTTCCTGATGAAGCCTTACACGGCCGAGATCCTGTTGGCGGAATTAAAGCGCATTCTGGCAGAGGCATCGTGAATCCGTGCAGCGGCACCGTGCGATACCTACTGCAGAATGTAGGCCTCCATTAATCCGATGCCGGTCGTGTTATCTTTGCCGCGAACGATGGCGGTGTAGCTGCCCGGAACCAGCGACACTAGAATGGCTGGCTCGCGGTCATTGTTAGGCGGAATCGTCGTGGCGATGATCTCGCTTTCCTGCGTCTCGCGCCAATCATCGTTGCTGATCGTGCTCCCATTTGCATCGTGCAATTCCAGAGTGGGATCGGCGAGCGCGCCTTGCACTCCGAAGTCCGATAGCGACGGGCCGATCCCTCGAATAAGAACTCTGGCCGGCTCGTTTCCGCCAATGATGAAGCCACCGATCATGACATTGTCGCCCGTGTCGATGAACCCGCGCGTGCTGATGTTCACCAGCTTAGCCGTGGGCGCCGGATCCAGATCGTAAACTTCCACGATCCCGACTCCCGTCTCGCCATGAGATCCTTTGACGATCGCGCTGTAACTTCCGGGCGTCAGTGTCGCCACGATGACTGATTCGCGCGGGTCGCCCGGGGCAAAGCCATTGGGAATGAGCGACGGATCGCCCTGTTGCCAGTCGTCGTTGGTCACAACCGTGTTATCCGGCTTGTGCAATTCCAGGAGCGGATCGGGAATCGTTCCTGGCACTCCAAACTGCGCGAGGCTCGGGCCCATACCCCGAATCAGGACCTGCTTGGTCGAGCCGCTTGGGCCGGTCACGATAAAGCCCGCGATCAACACGTTGTCGCCGGTTTGGATACGCATGCGCGTGGAAATGTTCAGCGGTCGGCCCGACGAAGGGGGTGGCACATTTGGATCCACCATGACCAAGAGGCCATCGGAACCGACGGTCACCTGGGCATTTGAACTGACCGATGAAAAAGAACCGGTCGTTGAAGTGGCACCGAGCGGACTGAACGTGTCCGCCGGATCCGGCGTGTACCCATTGATGTCGCGCAAATTAAGTCTACCGCCTAGCTGAGCGGTTCCAAAAATGGAAATGTGATCGAACTGGTTGGGAGCGGCGCCTCCATTCTCCACGATCAGCGTGCCCTGCCCTCCCTGCGCAAAGCTTCCGACGATCCCCAGAAACCCGGCGGAATGGCCTGGAGAAATAAATCCGCCATTGTTGGTTACATCTCCATCAATAATCCCCGTGCCGGAGAGGACCCCACCATTCAGAGTAACCGGCCCGCTAAAGTTGCACACCGAGAGATCCGTTTCGCCGCCGGTTTGGGTGAAGCCCGGCGCAGATCCGTCGGGCAGCTGGCCGCCGTTAGCAAAGCCCCCTCCATTTGTGCTGATGATATTTCCCCCGCCCTGCGCGACGATACTATTGCCGTCATTGCTGATGATGGTGCCACCGCTGTTGCCAACCAGATTGCCGGCGCCGGAAGCGACGATGTTCCCACCGCCCTGCGCGACGATGCTGCCACCGTCGTTGGTGATCAGGCTGCCGCCATCATTGGTGATGAGGGGAGTTCCGCGAATGGTGCCCGAGTTGAGGAAACTTGTAGCCTGAATTTTTCGGAAATCCGCGTTCGGATCGAAGCCTGCGAGCTGGGGTCGCTGTATGGGCGTTTGCCAGTTGAGAATTCCATGATTTAGAAATCGGGTGCCACCGATCAAACCTCCGCTCCCACGCATGTTCCAGGTGCCTTGGTTAGTGATGAATCCGTTTAACTGGACATCCGCACTGTTAATCATTTCCAGCACCGCGCCTTCGCGAATAAACAGTGCGATGAAAGAATCAACCGATCCGGCCGAGATCGTCATAGTTCCAAGAACATCCAACGTGGCGCTTCCCGTAAGGCGACCACCGGTAAGGGACACGGATTTCACCAAGTGCAGTTGACCAGGTGTAGATTGTTCAATACGAACCGTCGCCGAACCGATCACCGCGAAATCCTGGCTGCCAGGCACCCCGCTGTTACCGTGTGAGTCTCTCCACGTGCCCGGGTCGTCCCAAAGTCCGCCGGAATTGGCCACAGTGAAAAACCTCCCCGTCAGAGTCGGAGCCGTCACTCCATTCGCCGGTTCGCTACGATCAGTGAAACTGCCCCCAGGAACAATCCGGATGTAACGAGCGCTCGTTCCCGCACGGCCTCGGCCGCCGAGGTCATCGATCGCGATTGCTTCCAGCACATGATCGCCAATCACATTGGTGGTGTAATCAACGTTGCCACTGCTGCTTCCAGGGCCAAATCTCTCCACGGTCGCTCCATCGAACTGCAAGACGAGGCTTCGAATCTGACGCGGGGCTTGGACGGTTACCGTGGCACCGAAATTGAAGGTGCCAGCCTCTCGCAAGATCGGATGCTCGGGATCATGCCCGTCGTCGCCATTTAGGCTGGGTGGCGTGACCAAGTTTACCGTCCCTGGCGTGTCCCGAGTGAGCGTAAACGGCCCCCACGGCTGTGAGATACTGTCGATTGAGCCAGGAGTCGAAGAACTGGCGATCGCCCGGAAATAAATTCCGGTGGCCTCTGGGAGTCCGTTCGCAAATAGGAAAAACTGTCCGGGCGTGTTGCGCGGTTGCATGTGCCCAGAGTTGCCATCGGCCAGATCGGCCCAGCTCGCCTCGTTTGCCGGCGTTGTGCTGGATTGAATTCGCATCGACACCCCAGTGACAGGGGGCGTTTGCCCAGCTCTAAAATAGAGATCGGCCGTCATGTTATTGATCGAAAGAGACAGCGAGATCGGCCCGAGGTGCGGCACGGTGCTGGCCAAATTGAGTGGACCGACGTGATTGGAGATGCTGTCGGCCGAAGAAATGGCGCGGAAATAAACGCCGTTCTGCAGTGGATAGTTTGTCGAATTAAGGACAAATGCATTCGTCAATGTGTCACGCGTCATTAGGCCGCTGCCATTCGGAAGGTCAGTCCAGGAAGCTTCGTTGGCTGGCGTCAGGGTGGTCTGCACTCGCACGGCCAGACCGGCCGGATCGCCGGTTTGTAGTGCCGCGAACCGCAGAACGGTGTCAGCTACGTTTGCGGAGGGCGAGCTGCTTTCATTCACCGTAAATACAGTCGCGGAAAGACCGCCATGCTTGGGCGGTATCGGCACGGAGCCGGCCAGTTGCACAGTTACCGTGAAAGAGCCGGTGTTGTTAAACCAGCCGGATCCGTCCATGGCACCGAGAAATAGACGGGTAGCCCCCGCCGGTACTCTCACCCGTTGTTGCACGCCAGATCCGTTTCGGCCGTCGCCAATGAAAAATGGCTGCGCAATCGCTGGCGCCAGGCTGACGTAATCAATATTTCCCGGAACGTTGCCGTCCGGCGCGAAACTGAAGAAGGGTGGCGGGGTAGGACCAATGACAGGTGGAACGGGTCCAAGAAAAACACCAACAAGTGAATTCGCCGGGGCGTTCAGGCCCGCGATACCGTTTTCCGGCCCGCCGTTGGTTGCATCGAACAGATGGAAAAGGCTACGAAATCCACTGAGATCTCCGTCAGGCGGGTCCGTTGGCGTACCCCCGCCATAATGGACCGATCCAGTCGCGGTGAAAACCAGTTCGTCTCCGTTGTTAATCTGAGCCAGCGACACCAAAACCGGGGATTGCGCTGGAGCGGTATCGCCGCCGGCGGCTGAAGTGGCATCGGCCAGCCAGGGATTGGCTATGCCGGGCACGGGGATATTCGAAGACTGACCCATGGCGGGGAGAGCGAATCCACCAGCCAAAGCGCAGGCCAGGAGGGCTTTATGCATTGAACTTACGAGTCGGAACGTTGGAATGAGACGTGGAGTTTTCATTGGGAAATGGCGGAATTATTTTTCGAAGCGCGATCTTTCCACGACCTAGAAAGGCGGGAGAAAACAACGCTCCTTTAATCACTATCTCGCAAGGAAAGGCCACGAATCGGCTCACCAAAAAAATGGGAAAGAGTAATTTCTCGACACATGACGCCTCCTGCGTAAGAACCCTGATGCCATTCACCGACCGGTCCCGTTTCCAAGGATTGGCGGCAGCTTCGGACCCGGAAACGCCGGAGCAGAGCGGAGCAGAACAGAACCTTTCCGCGCTCGTCGAAGATTTGTTACCCGCCAGCATCGGGACCAAGGCGCTCAATGAGGCACTGCCCGGGATTTATGATGAGTTGCGCGCGCTGGCGGCTGGTTATCTTCGCGGAGAACGACCGGATCATACCCTCCAACCCACCGCGCTCGTCCACGAATCGTATCTGCGCCTGGTCAAACAACACTCGGTCGACTGGGGAAATCGCCTTCAGTTTCTTTCCATTGCCGCGCGAATGATGCGGCGCATTCTGTCGAATCACGCCTCCGCGCGCGCTGCGAACAAACGCGGCAGCGGCGAGCCATGTTTGGAATTGGACGCGGCTCTCGACTTCTATGACCGAAAAGCGCTGAACATCGCCGCGGTGGATGAAGCACTCCGTGACCTGGAAGCGATGGACCCTCGACAGGCGCGGGTGGTCGAGATGCGCTTTTTTGGCGGCCTGACCATCGAAGAAACGGCCAGCGTCATGAATCTCTCGCTGGCCACAGTGAAACGCGATTGGGTCACCGCGAGACGCTGGCTCCAGCGCGAGATATCCGCGAAGGCCTAGCACAAGAGTGCCGGAATATTTTCACCTCGGATGACACCGGAACGCTGGCAACAGGTGAAGGGAACGCTCGCGACGGCACTTGAGCAAACCGACCCACGCGAACGGGCAGCGTTCCTCGAAGCATCTTGCGCCGATGACACCGCACTTCGACGAGAGGTCGAATCGCTCCTCGCGCAG
>QHMY01000278.1 GCA_003218305.1 Verrucomicrobiota bacterium | reverse complement strand
AAAATTGCGGCGCACAAACCCGATGACGCCCAAAAAATCGCTGAGGAAATCATGCGCCTCCAGCCGGAAGGCCGGGTCAACGCGGAAGCCAGATTGCTGGCGGGCGACGTCCAGGTCGAGCGCCAGAATTTCGACGAAGCGGGCAAGGCTTTCATGGGGGTGGCCTTGCTTTACGATGATCCTGCGATTACTCCGCGCGCTCTGCAAAAGGCGGCCGACGCTTATCAGAAAGCTGGGAGGAACGAGGAAGCCGATCGCGTGGCCAAACAGCTCCGCGATAAGTACCCTGACTACGCCGGCGGGTAGGTTGCAGGCGGGTCGTTGACCGTCTCGTGATTTCGAAATCGCTCAGCGGCGGGGTCAACGACCCCGCCCTAGAGAAGAATCCGCCGGCGACGCGCGCTGTCTCAGCGTTTCGATCGGAAGGGCGGAAAGAAATTCACTCGCGTCGTCGACCTGGAGGACCGGTTTTGCCAGATGCGCGGCCAGAAAGCTGGCGTCGGGGGTAGGCGCGATGCCGGCTTGAGCGACGATTTCGATCTTCCGTAACTGTTCGATGACGCGCGTCACCTCCGGCATCAGATGTTTTGTATCGGTAAATTGGATGGTCGAAAGGCCGGGGCCGGTCGCTTCGAGATAAGGAGCGAGCGTGCCGGCAAAGTGTAGCAGGATTTCCTGCAGCAGTTTTTCCTGGGCCAGGAGCCTGGTTTTCACCACCAACTGAAGGCATCGGGCCAAACCCTGGCTCGGGGTCATTCCGCCACGTACACCGGTTTGTGCGGCTGCGGCGGTGAGCTGGATGATCACCGCTTTTTTTTCCTGATCGTCGATTAAGGCAACAGGCTGTCCCCGCAAGTCCGGTTGATGGCGCAACGCCGCCTGCAAATAAAAATCCGGCAAATAGATCGTCGCAAACATTAGCCCGCTCCGATGCTGGCCCACCTTCCGGCCTGAGTCCGTTGCACGAGAACTTTCAAGCGCGCCGTGAGGTGGTCCTGTTCCAGGTCTGCCAGGGTCCAGGTGCTCTCGAGCGAGAGCTTTAATTGCGCGCTGCTGATGATGCTGGCGCGAGTAAGAACAAGAAACGCGGCGGGGATTGTCTCGACCAGGCGTTGCAGGCGATACCAACTGGAGGACGGAATTTTTCGCAACTCGGAAGAGGAGTTCAGAACCAGATCGAGAACGACCAGCGGGAAATTGCCGTCGCGTAAAAGGAGATCGGCGGCTTTGACGGCGTCGAGCGCTTTGGTGCAACGCACCCAAAGCAGGTGGCGCAACCGCTGGTTTCCCAGGGATTGGGGATCGAAGGAATCCCGTCCATCCACCAGGGCGAGGAAAAACCCTTCGCGCCGGGCTTTTTCCAACAGGACGTAAAGCAGAAGCGCGCTCCCGGCGCTGACCTGTGGACTGCTTAGCTCCGTGATGGCGCTTTTCGGGAAACCGCCTCCACTGGCCTCATCGATCAGAGGCAAACCGGTCGCTAACCGATGAGCGGGGGAGGCAAACGACTGGGGGAAACGTTCCGCGAGGAGCTTGCGAAGGTCGAGAATGGAGCCAGCGGGAGCCGGGGGAGTTGGGCAAGCAGTCCGAGAAAGGGACAGGTCATCAATTTTGCTGCTCGCAGCCATGCCTCAAAATTGACATGGTCGGGGATATGTTCAAGAGAACTTATACCCGTTTTCGCCGGGGGACTGCCATTTGTTTCCGGATGAGGCAAACAAGCACTCCCTGGATGCGGAGTTCCCGAGCGGGAACGAGATTGGGATAAAGCGGGTTCTCCGCCTTCAAATAGGGCCGGCCATGCTCCGTCACATAACGTTTCAAGGTTGTCTCGCCGTCGATCAAGGCCGCGACGATATCGCCGTTTTGCACATCCTTTCGATCCTCCAGGATAACGATGTCGCCATCCAGAATGTGAGCGTCGATCATGGAATCGCCCCGGACGCGCAGGGCAAAGGTGCGTCCATTTTTCGAAGCGTTGACCGAACTCGCGTCGAGCGAAATATGGCCCTCGATCGTCTGTTCCGTAAGCGTGGCCATTCCCGCCGGGATCTGCCCGTAGATGGGCACGTCGGTAATACGCACCTTTTGGACCGGCGTGATGAGCGCACGGGCTTTGCGAGCGTGGCGGTTGAGAAATCCTTTCCGCTCCAGCGCATCGATGTACTGCATCACCGACGTCTGGCTCGCGAAACCGAAATGATGCTGGATCTCACGCGTGCTGGGCGTAATGCCCTTTTCCCGCTGCTCTGACTGGATGAATTCCAGCACGTTTCGTTGTCGCTCCGTGAGCACCCTTTACCATCCTGGCGAAAGAACGGCGCGCAAGTTCAAATGAACACAAGGGGAGAGTGTCGTTTGGGAGGTGTTTTACCTGTCATCCTGAATCGCGCAGACGATGAAGGACCTCACAACTGCAATGAACGTCTCCTCAAGCCTTCGGCAGCATCATGCCATTAGCGTCGCGGTGTTTGCTCTGCCGAGTGTAATCTTTGAGCTCTTGTGAGGTCCCTCGCCGTCTATCGCGGCTCGGCATGACACGCGCGTTGCGGCTTCCTTAATGCAGCGAAAGCTGGAACGTCAGTTCGTCGAGTTGTTTGCTCCAACGGGTCAGATACGCGAACGCAAAGTAGAGCTTCGTCAATGCCTCGATCTGTTCCGTGGAGTTTTCGTCCCAGTCGGCATTGATCGTACGCAGTTGTTCCAGCGAGCCGTCGGCCAACCCCTGAATTGTCCCGCGCAGCTCTTGCGTCTCTTGTTGCACTTCAAGCAGTTCCGGTTTCAAGAGCGACCGACTTAATGCATTGGAGGTCGATCGAGCCTTTTCGAGGAGAAGGTTCGAGCGTTGTGTCAGCTCGCCAATTCTCGGAAACAGATCCTGCAACGGCGCCGGGACTGTCTGGTCTGCGGACGATGGCGCGGCCCCTGCCAGGGTCAGGAGATGGTGCAGCCGCCGTTTGGGATCCTGGAGAACCTGATAGGCCTCGTTCAAGCTGGCAAAGGTTGCGTCGGCTGCAGCGGCACCGGGGCTTCGCGGATGAACGTCCGGGTGGGTCCGCAAAGTCTTTCGGTGGTACGTCTCCTTCAGCTGATCGGGATCGAGCCAGGGTGCGCGCGGCTGATCGAGAAGAGCGAAGTAAAATGCGCCACCGCATTGGGATTCGTGACCTTGAACCCGCCCTTTTGCAGGTCATCGCTGTAATCGAGCAGGGATCCGCTGACAAAAAGGGCGCTCTTGGGATCGACCACCACCCGGACATTCGCGGATTGCACCATGATGTCGCGATTCGCGGGGCCGTCCACCAGGTCCATCTTGTATTGCAACCCGGAGCAGCCTCCGCCGATCACTGCGACGCGGAGGGCGCCGGTAGTCCGGCCCTGCTTTTCCAGGAGCGAGTTGAGCTTCCGCGAGGCGTTCTCGGTAACTTTGATTAGTCGCTCGTTGCCAATCTTGTAATTGATAGCGGCGGGCTGAGATGGGGCTTCGGGCACGGAGACATTCTAATTCACGAACTCAAGAATTGGTAGGGCGAGACTCTGTCGAGCCGAACCGAAGCCCACCCCCACGGCTCGACCGAGTCTCGCCCTACCGTGTCGGCGATTTCAAATCGCCGCTTCCTGAGGCGCCATATGTTGCCAGGCGATCTCATCAATCTGGGCCAGCGTCGCGACATGTTGGAATTTTTCCCGCAGCATTTTGCTGTTGGGAAATCCTTTCGAATAGGCCATGAGCCGCGCGCGCATGGACCGGATTGCCTGGTCCTCGCATCCCCATTCCTGGACGGCGAGCTGGCAATGCCGCTGAATCAGGGCCCATTTTTCGGCGAGGCCGGGCGAAACGAGATGCTCGCCCGTGAGAAAATAATGTTTCACCTGACTGAAAATCCACGGTGAGCTCATCGCCGCCCGGCCGATCATTGCGCCGGAGATCCCCGTTTCGGCGCGTCGCTTTGCTACAACGGGGCCACTGGTCAGGTCGCCATTGCCGACAACCGGAATCGAGACAGCCTCGACCACTTCGCCGATCACGCCCCAATCCGCCGCCCCGGAATAACCCTGGTCCCGTGTTCGTCCATGGACTGCGACGGCGAGAATTCCCGTGTCCTCGAGGATGCGCGCAACCCGCGGAGCGTTGATCGAGTCCGTGTCCCAACCGATCCGGATCTTGGCTGTGACTGGGAGCGGTGCCACGGCGCGGACGACCGCCTGGGCTACCGCCGCCAAAGTCGGGCAATCCTTGAGCAGAGCCGAGCCGCCATTTTTCGCCACGACCTTGTTTACCGGACATCCAAAATTAAGATCGATAAAATCGGGGCGGACCCAATCCACCACGTGTTTCGCGGCTTCCGCCATGTGTTCAGCGTTTCCGCCAAAGAGTTGCACCCCGATGGGCCGCTCGCATTCGTCGAAGTCGAGGTATTCGCGCGTCCGTTCATTCCGGCGAAAAACGCCTTCGGACGAAACGAATTCGGTCACGAGAACGTCGGCGCCCCGCTCTTTGCAAAGCTGTCGGAAAATCTTGTCCGACACGCCCGCCATCGGTGCGAGATAAAGCGGAAAACTGGACGGAGAAAACCAGGGAAGCTTGGAATTCATGGTTACGGCGCCGCGTTCCTCAGGAGCTGGGAGACTTCATTCTGCACGTGTTCGAGCTCGTCGAGCCGCAGGCGCACCTCGGGAACTATGAAGACGTCGCCGCTCTTCGCGTGTTCGTAGATCAACACCGGCCCGCCTTCGTTCTGCTCGCTCTTGATTTGCTTCAGCACGCGCTTTCGCTCGAGCATGACCGCAAGAACGTAACATGCGTTGGCATTCGCCGCGTTGCCCTCCGCCAGCAGACGCCGCAGGATGTCCTCGGCGGCTTCCTTCGCGAGCGGTTCTGGCGGCTCGGCTGGCGGCGGCTCATACCGCGTCTTCCAAAACGAGAAGGGCCGGATATTTTCGTTGCGTTGGGTCCAGGCCTCTTCGCTCAAGTCTTCGCGCCGGAAGCCGTCGCCTTCGCGAAAGAGCAGGGTGTAAAATTGTTCGCCAGGTGCGAATGCCCGTTGCGTTCGGGCGCAGGCGTCCGCGCGATGCTTGATCGGCCAGTCATTCGCCAGCGGGTTCATCGGGCAAAAATCCGTCCTTCTCCGAAGAGATTCAAGCTGGGTGGCTCCCGATTCGTCGCCCGGTAATAGAGGAGGACGAGACCAAGCGCCCCGAAAAGTACGTTCGGCGTCCACGCAGCGGCCCAATCAGGAATCCGCGCTCCTTCACCCAGGGCAAGAAAGAGATGGGTGACGAAATTCATCGAAAAAACAATGATGATCGCGGCGGCGACACTCGACAGAATGCCTCGTCGTGAATAACCAATCCCAAGAGCTGTCGCGATGAAAGCAATGACCAGGCAGGTCCAGGGCAGGGCCAGCCGATATTGCAAATGAGTGGCAAAAGGCGCGAGCAGCGTCGGTGGAAAATCGGAATTGTAATCGAGATAGTCGCGCAATTCCGGGACGCTGAGATATTCCGCCCGCAAGTTGGCGCTGGCGAGACGGAATGGGGTTTCGCGCCAGTCCTTGATCATGAGTGAATCAGAGATGCTCGAATCCGTGACATTGCCGGTTTCATCGTAGTGCACGACCTTCACGAATTGCAGCTCCCAAACCTTGGTTTCCGGGTGGTAAAGGGCGCTGGTGGCGATGTAATTGGCTACGATATTGTCGTTCGCGTCCTGCTGCACAATATGCAGGGTCACAAAG
>QHMY01000277.1 GCA_003218305.1 Verrucomicrobiota bacterium | reverse complement strand
GGAACGGTTCAAGAAGCTTCTGCAGCGTTATGCGTTGCCAAAGCCTATCCTTGTTCATACCGTGTACGGTGCGCAGCGAAACCGTGGCTCGCGGAGCCGGATGCGGTAATCCCGCACGTCCGGATCTTCAGGGGGGCCGGGGCGAGTAATCGCCTCGGCCTACCCGACCAGTTCACGGTTTGCGTCTTCGCGCGTGCCTCGCGGCAACCGTCGCGCCGCATCGGCTTCGGCACGTGGGCCCTGGCCGTGCAGCTTAAGCTCAAGCCATTAGGTGGGCGTTGCGTACAGCGCGCGCATTCTTGCGGAGTTTCGCATCAGCCCCATCGGTCCATGGTGCCACGTTCCGCCCTCGCAGCTGGCGAATCGTAATTTGGGGCTGCGACCAGTTAAATGGCACCTTCCGCATGTCAACCCTCAGATTCATTGAGGACTCTACACTTTTTCTGGAGCGCTGAAACGATTTGCTGCTTTCGCGCACTACTCTTTGAGGAGTAGCTGCAACGTGAGTAACGATGACCCGGCCATAAGTGGAGTAAAGCTCGACACGTGTGAGTCGCCCATCGTCCCTGCCTCCGTCGCGTCTACCGATCAAGAGGCGGTTCACGGCCCATGCCCGAGGCCAATCTTGTAGCTATCGAAGTAATGAAAGGAAAACACAATGGCTGATCTCAAACCCAAAGATCCCTCCGCCGACAACCAAAATGCTCCGACCGACATCGCAGCACGCAAACTCGCTCAAGCCGTGGTCGCCCCAGTTGTTACGGGAGACGAACACTGTTGCATCGCGCAGTACTGGGCCGTGCTCGAGACGAATGGATCGCTAGTGCGCGGCCACAACGTCTGGCGCGTCGCCCATCTGGCGACCGGAATCTACGAAGTCATATTCACTGGAGACGTTAGCGCTGGCGCGTTTGTCGCGACAATTGGGCGGCCGGGTATCTTTACCGAGCCGACTGGCGAGATATGCGTGGCCCTGCGGTATAGCACTACCGTACCAGAAATCGGCAGAGGCGTCTGGGTGCAGACGTTCAACTCTGCCGGCGCGCCCAGTGACCGCGCATTTCACCTACTCGTG
The DNA here is from genome assembly GCA_003218305.1 of Verrucomicrobiota bacterium. GTDB lineage: Bacteria > Verrucomicrobiota > Verrucomicrobiia > Chthoniobacterales > UBA10450 > AV80. Next base: position 3,994 of record QHMY01000277.1, on the reverse strand, counting down.
ACAACGGCAGGCTAGCGTCCGCCTCATAACCTCGGGCATGGGCAATTCAACACATCATAACGCGCCGGAAGATCACTGCCGCCACGGAATGTCTGAAAGCGAGACGTCACAAGGGCACGAGACGAGCGCCGCCTAGCTCGAGCCAGAAGCCGACACGGCCCGGCGCTGGCCCGCCGGCCAACGGTTCGTCAACATACAAGTGTGAACGGCGACACGGCGGTTGGTGCGCCAGGAAAAGCTTCGAGGAGGGGAAAACGATGTGAGTTGAAGCACAGAGCGGAAACCTCCTGATGCAACCCCAGCGGGTGAGAGTCCTGTCCTGTCAAGAGTGGCCGTCAGCGGGTAGCGAGTCTTGCGCGGTGTTGTCGGAGCAATCCGAGCTGCGAAGCGTAGATAGCGAGCGAACAGGCTGTGTGATTGAGCCTCGAAATGTGACTGATCGTGGAGCCGACGCCGTCAACCGAGCGGAAGGCAATATCGGGTGCGTCTTACTGGCCTGACGTGTCCGGTCCGCCGGGGTCGAAGAGCAGGGCATGTTCGCAAAGGGGTTGTCGAGGAACCTGGGAGATCCCGCAGTCTCCACGTGTGTGAGTCGAAGGCGGAGGATTGAGGCACCGGCGTCAGTACCGACGAGGGGCCGGCAAAACGGCAACTCCCCGCCGCCTCGTGACGAACGGCAGTCCGTGGTACCGCTGAGCGAACGAAAGGGAGCGAGGCGGGACGGACGGTGGGAAGTCGGAGCGCTCTGGTAGTACCTGTGAAACTGGCGAACTGCCGCCCGCGGGAGCCAGTGAAGTGAAGCGGAGTGCCTAATCACGGAATCGTCGGAAGGAAACACAGCGAGACATCGTGCTCGAGTCGTTCTGTGTAAACGCAACGACGACGAATAGCGGAGCAGGGCTGGTAATGCAGCAAACCCGTGATTCGAGGAGCCGGATGCGATAATCCCGCACGTCCGGATCTGCAGGGGGGGCCGGGGCGAGCAATCGCCTCGGTCTACCCGACCAGATCGCAGTTTTGCGTCTTTGCGCGTGCTCCGCGGCAACCGCCGTGCCGCGTCGGCTTCGGCACGTGGGCCTTGGCCGTGCAGCTTAGGCTCAAGCCGTCAGGCAGACGAACCAGTGCTAACATCAGTTCTCCAGGAGGCGATATGCGTTCTTGTGTCGCGCTGGTTACGGTCTGTTGCGCTTACCTCGTTGCTTGCTCGCGCGAAATTCGCTCACCGGAGGAAGCGGTTCGAAATTTCTATGCCCATCTAAACGCTGGCGAATACTCGAAAGCGAAAGGAATCTACGCGCAGCGAGTTCGCGACCGAGAGCCGTTCGTGCGTCAGCCGATGGCTGGTGTGTTTGTTAAATGGGCGAATTACGAGACGAAACAGGGCTCCATCGACAAGATCATGATGGGTCAGGCCACGACTCGCGAAGACAGCGGCACCGTCAAATTCGCAATCCTGTATCGGAACGGGACGAGCGTGTGCAGGGAGGCGCCCGTTTTCAAGGAAGGTACCTCATGGAAGGTCGGCCTCGTTGAAGACGAGCCCTGTTCGCGGGTCGAGATCGCAGGTCTTCCGCCACTCCCACTTGAAGAAGTACAGAAACGTACTATGGCTGATATGCGGATGATTGGTGTAGCATGGGAAGGCCGGGCGAACGATCTGAACACTAATTATCGTGTCGGCAAGTCACCATCCCCCGAGGAGAGTCTTTCGGCGGAGCAACTATCTGCTGTGCTCTCGCCGACCTACATGAGGACGATGCCCACAAAGGATGGCTGGGGTACGCTATACGAGTTCCAAACTCAGGCAAGCGGCAAAATCTACGTGATTCGATCGGTAGGCAAGAATGCACGCCGCGATCCCGACGTGCACGGCGAGACGAGTGACCCCGACATCGATATCACCTACTCGAACGGTACCTTCATCTCGTATCCGGCTCAAGTGCACTAACTGCCCGTGCACGTAACGGTTTATCGCATCCATCTTCCATCTCCTAATGGAAGTTCATGAGATTCTAATGAATTTGGTTACGAAATGTCGGCGATCTGCGTCAGGAACATTCGCTAATCAGCCAACCCAAATTTGCAAGTGCAGCAGAATCGACAAGTTGAGGCGGTAAACAGTTACCCCGTGCACCACGGCGCGGCACTTTCAATGGGATTCCGAGGAAAACCACAAAACGAGGCAACTCGATAGCTGGGAGGTAACTAAAGGGCGTGACGTCAGTCACTTACGCATAATACCGCTTAAGTTAATGCCAATGCGGCCGAGCCGGCTAGTCAACACAATAGTGTGGACGGCGTCACGGCGGTCGCAGTTCGCGGTTTGCGTCTTCGCGCGTGCTAGGCGGCAACCGCCGTGCCGCGTTGGCTTCAACACGTGGGCCCTGGCCGTGCAGCTTAGGCTCAAGCCGTTAGGCCGCTGCCAATTTCCGACGCTGCGCGTTATTGAAGGCTTATCGAATCGATTGTCAAACCTCTATGGCGGCTTTCTCCTCCCTCGCCGCTGCTGCAGCGCGAAGGGCGGGCCGCGACCAGCAAAACGCACCGCCACCGCGCGCAGTTGTGCGCTCGGTCCCTTCACATTCGCCCGCCGCCCGCGGTAGACCGAGCGCACAACTGCGCTTCACACCCTCCCAGCGCACGCTCGTCGCGGCCCTGAGCTTCACGCACCGCCGCCCTCCGCGCATCGACCTCACAACGGAGTCCGCGCTGAGGCCAATCGCGATGTGAGGTGAAATCGATGCGCTCCCGCCCGGAGGCGGCGGCTCCCGACGTGAATCGATGCAGTTAGGCTGACGGAACAACACGAGAGGCCGGTCTCCATGCCTCAGCAGTCGGATAGGTTAGCGATCTCACTGCGAAAGCCCTTCGCTCGTCTTCTCAGAGCCGTCTTCAGGAGGTTGCGTAGCCAGTCATCTCCGCGCGTTCAACGCACTGTTTCTGCCAAATTAGTAGGTGACTGTGATAAGAACGACAAATAGGGGGAGGTCATGGGCGTTTCTTCATGGTGCCGGAGCAGACAGGTCAGCGCGATGACAGCCACGGTAGCATTCATCTTGACGCTCCTAACGTCGCCAGTCGTCGCAGACTGCCACGTTGGCGCCCCGAATGTGTTTTCAGGCGCGATCCCAATACCAGGCCGAAACGCCTCAGTTCTGCGCGAAAAGCTTGTGAAAACATCAGACTACGGAGATCGTGCGCCGGGCTGGCTGATACAGCGGCTGTACCCGCTCGACGACAGTCTCGAACTTTCTGGAGAACTCGTCGCGGATTCCTTCTTCGAGGGCGACCGAGACTTGGGGTTCCTAATGAAGCTGTCACTGGAATCGTTCGCAGAGTTGCAGCGGTACTTCCTACCAATTACGGCAACGCCAAAATACGTACAGATCGCACTAGTCAAATCACTCCCTGGCGTGCAAGGTGAGCTTTTCAAAACGTGGCGGCCAGCGACGGATGAGTACTACGTGCGAATAAAGGTAGGAATGGAGAAGGAGCATGCACTGAATGCTGCCGGACCTGCTCCAAACGATTGGACGATGATGTCGTCTTTGAAATACAAATATATTCGCATTCGTGGTGCGTTGGTCGTAAACATTTCGGGTTGCGATGCGGGTTCCGGTGGCGTGGAAATCCACCCGGCGGAATATGTTGAGCTGAGCGAGGCGAAAAATTGAGCACTTCGGTGCTCCTAGCGAAGCTCCCGAACGTCGCCCGCGGCGTAACTCGGGCCAGAAGCCGACACCGCCCGGCGCTGGCCCGGCAGCCCTAGCTGCCTAGTCAACATACAAGGAATGAGTGGCGACACGGCGGTTGGTGCGCCAGGAAAAGCTTCGAGGAGGGGAAAACGATGTGAGTTGAAGCACAGAGTGGAAACCTCCTGATGCAACCCAGCAGGTGAGAGTCCTGTCCTGTCAAGAGTGGCCGTCAGCGGGTAGCGAGTCTTGCGCGGTGTTGTCGGAGCAATCCGAGCTGCGAAGCGTAGAGAGCGAGCGAA
>QHMY01000243.1 GCA_003218305.1 Verrucomicrobiota bacterium | reverse complement strand
AAGAAGGCGAAGGATGATGTTCTCCACATCCTCCCCGACATAGCCCGCTTCGGTCAGCGTGGTGGCGTCGGCAATGCAAAACGGCACATCGAGAATTTTTGCCAGGGTCTTGGCCAGGAGTGTTTTTCCGGAACCGGTCGGCCCGATCAGGAGGATGTTGCTCTTCTCGATCTCGACATCGGCAAAGGGATCGGGTTGAAAGACTGCGGAGGTGTCGACCGGCGCGGCGCTTTGCAGAACGCGTTTGAAATGATTGTGGACGGCCACGGAGAGCGTTTTCTTCGCGATATCCTGACCGATGACATACTGGTCGAGAGAGGCCCGAATATCGGCCGGTTTCGGGACCCGAATGGTCGAGGATTGCCGACGCGCGTCCTCGTTTAACTCCTTGTCCAGGATGCTCTTGCAGACGTTGATGCAACTGTCGCAAATGTATACCCCAGGACCGGCGATGAGCTTGCGCACCTCGGCGTGGCTCTTGCCACAGAAGGAGCACATGGTGAGATTAGAAGCGCGGGCCATGGTGGCGGCTTAAAAAGCAGTTCTTATTCCTCGATCTTACGGGGCAAAGCGGCCTCCGCGATCGCTGTTGAACCCTCCGTAGTGGCTCCATCGAGCAGCTTCGCTTCCTTGCGGGATTTGATCACTTCATCGACGAGCCCGTAGGCCTTCGCCTCGGCTGCGGTCATGTAATAATCGCGATCGGAATCCAGCCGAACCTGGTCCTCGGGCTTGCCGGTGTGCTGGGAGATGATCTTGATCAGGCGTTTCTTGAGCTTGAACATGTATTCCACCTGCCGCTCCACGTCGCTGGCCTGTCCCTGGGCGCCGCCGGAGACTTGATGGATCATGATATCGGAGTTCGGCAACGCAAACCGCTTGCCTTTGGTCCCCGCGCAAAGCAGGACGGCTCCCATGCTGGCCGCCATCCCGAGGCAATAGGTAGTTACGTCGCAGGTCAAAAACTGCATCGTGTCGTAGATCGCCAGGCCGGCAGTCACAGAGCCACCCGGCGAATTGATATAGATGCTAACGTCCTTCTTCCCGTCCTCCATTTGCAGAAACAGCAACTGGGCGATGACCAGATTCGCGATGTGATCATCGATCGGCGTGCCGATAAAAATGATCCGGTCCTTCAGCAAACGGGAGTAAATGTCGTAGCTCCTCTCCCCCCGGCCAGTCTGTTCGACCACCATCGGGATGAGGACCTGAGAGAAATTTTGATTCGCTTCCATCATGATATTATTCCGGCGCTGCACTCTTGGCGTCCGGTTCCGCAGTCGCTTCGACGATAACCTTTTGCTTCAGAAAATCAAGGGTCTTGCCCAGCAAGACCTCTTCCGCGAGGCCGTTTATGCGGTCCTTTTCTTCCAGTTCCTTGCGCATTTTTTCGACAGGAAGGTTGTAATGGGCCGCCTGCTCGCGAATGGCGTTATCGAAGTCTTCCCGGGTCACCTCGATCTTCTCCTGCTCGGCGATGCGTTGAAGAATGAAGTTCGTTTTCAACCGATGCGCCGCGAGCGAGCCAGCCCCTTCGATCAACTCCTTTTCTTTGCCTTTCAGCAAATCATCGGTCACGCCCCGTTCGCGGTTTCGGTGCACCAATTCGTTTAGGGCGCGCCGGGTTTCGCTCTTAAGAAGCGTCGGCGGCAGATCGAAAGTGATACGCTCGTGCAGGAATTTCACGACCTGCCCTTCCTTGGCCCGATCTACTTCGTGTTCCTTCTCGTGCTCGATATTGTGCTCAATCGTATGGCGGAGGTCCGCCAGCGTTTTGTCGGGCAGCAACTTGGCCGCAAACGCATCGTCCAACGGCGGCAGGACTTTCTCTTTGATTTCGTTCAACGTGACCGCGTAATCCGCCTTCTTGTCCGCCAGGTCCGTCACTGGAAAATCGGCTGGAAACACCACCTGAACACTCCTGGTCTCTTCCGGTTTCATTCCCACAACCTGTTCGCAGAACTGCGGCAGAAAATTCTCGGGAGCCAGATGCAGCCAAAACTTTTTGCCGCCGTGCAGGTTCTTGCTCGCATCCGGCACGATGTCGCTCACCGGGACCCCGTCGATCGCCCCCGTAAAATCGATCACAGCGAAATCCCCCATCGCCAGTTCCCGATCCTTTACATCTGTGAAGTCGGCAGCCTGGTCGCGCAAACGTTCGAGCGCGGCGTCGATCTCCGCCTCCGTTACCTCCGTGGCGGGTAGCTGGACGGGAATACCCTTGTATTCGGGAAGCTCGAACTCAGGCGCCGTCACGACGGTCGCGCGGAAACGCATCGAGCGATCATCGCCAAACTCGACCTCACCGAGATCGGTCAGCGTAACGACCCGCAGCTGTTTTTCCGCAATCGCGTCGTGATAACTTTTTGAAACCAGTTTCTTCGTCAGCTCGTCCTGGATTTCCTTGCGAAACTTCTTTTCGATGACCGACCGGGGGGCTTTCCCTGCGCGGTAACCGGGGATCCTGGCGTAACGCGAGTAGTTGCTCGCGATGGAGTCCCATTCCTTTCGAACCTCCTCCGGCGGCAATTCGATCCGCAGCGTCGCCAAACCCTGTGGCTGATTTTCAACGTCGACTTTCATTTGAGGAGCGACGTTAAGGGCGAGGCGCCGCATGCGCAAGGTAGGGACGCCGCGCTGCCGCTATTCGGACGGCGCCCATTTTCCAGTGTGACCACCAGGCGTTGTCATCCCGAGCCCCGCAGACGGCGAGGGACCTCCCAACTGGTCGAAGGTCACACGTGAAAGAGATACACGCCCCGTCACCGATGGCATTGTGCTTCCGAAGGCTCAGGGAGGCGACAAGTGCCATTGCGGGTTCCCTCGCCGTCTTCGCGGCTCGGGATGACAACGCGAAACGCCCCTACCAGCTTATCCTCTCTCCACGGAGATAGACCGAGTGCGCCTGCGGAAAGCCGAACCAATACGCCAGCTCGCGATAATCGGCGCAATCGTAGAGAACGAAATTCGCTAATTGGCCGGCCTCCAGCGAACCAATCTTGTCGCCCCGCTTCAAGCTGTAGGCCGCATTGATCGTGGCCGCGGTCACCGCTTCCGCGGGCGTCATTTTCATCTGCGTCGCGGCGAGCGACAGCACCATTGGCATCGACGGCGTCGGCGAAGAACCAGGGTTGAAATCCGTGGCGATCACGACAGCCAATCCGGCCTCGATCATTTCACGCGCGCGGGGATAGCGAGCCTTGCCCAGCGCGTAGACGGAGCCGGGCAACAAGACGGGCTGGACCCTGGCGCGTTTCAGCGCCGCGATACCCGGCGCCTCGGTTTGCTCGAGGTGATCCGCCGTGATCGCACCCAGTTCCGCCGCCAATTCCGCCCCTCCCCCGTTTGTCAGTTGGTCGGCGTGGATCCTGATGTCCAGGCCGCGTGCCTTGGCCGCGGTCAGGATCTTGCGCGAAGTCGCGACATCGAAATATCCATTTTCGCAAAACACGTCGCAAAACTCCGCCAGCCCCTCATCGGCGACCCGCGGGAGCATCTCGTCGATCACCAAACTGACGTACCCATCCGGCGCAGATTGGAACTCCTCCGGGATGGCGTGGGCACCCAAGAAAGTCGGAACGAATTCAATCGGAGTCTCCTCGTTCAATCGCCGGGTCACCCGCAAGATCTTCAGCTCTTCCTCAACCGACAGGCCGTAGCCGGACTTCGCTTCCACGGTGGTCGTACCGGCGCGGATGAACCACGCTGCGTGCTTAAGTGCCCGCGCCAGCAATTGGTCCTCGGTGGCCGCTCGAGTCTGGCGAACCGTGGAACGAATCCCACCGCCGCTCGCTGCGATTTCTTCGTAGGTCGCGCCCCTCGCCCGCATCTCAAACTCCGCCACCCGATTTCCGCCAAAAACGGGATGCGCGTGCGCGTCGACGAATCCGGGCAAAACCACGCGGCCCGTCGCATCGACGACTTCCGCGTCACCGGACATTTGTTTTTCGATTTCTCCCGACGGTCCCGTTGCGACGATTAATCCATCAGTGACCAGCATTCCGCCATCGGCGATGATAGATAGCTCGCCCAGCTCGGCCCCCACGCGCGGCCGTTTCGGCCCGGCTAGCGTGACCAGTTGCGAAGCGTGGAGAACGGCGAGCGTCCCCTTAACTGATCTTGCTTTCAACGATCTGAATGATCTTCCCGAATTCGGCTTCGGATTCGGCGGTGATTCGCCCGGACTGTTCCGCAAGAGCGGACCTTAATTTCTCATCCTTCAAACCCGCCAAATTAATTCGGACGTTCAGGGCCGCTCCAGCAATGCACGCCCGCACGGCGAGAAGACCAACGCCGACGTCAGAGATCGAAGCCGGGTTACCCTGGTCCGCCATTTCGGCGAGGAGGCGGTAGGACCTGAAGGAGGTCTCCATGACCCGCAACGGAATCTCCGCCGCATACTTATTGGCCTGCTGGATCGCCGCGGACCGGGCCACCTTTTCCTCCGCCGACTCCTTGGGCAGGGCGAACGCGTCCATCACTTTGTTGAACGCCGCCGTGTCTTCGTCTACGAGAAACAGCAGTTCATCCTTCAATTGTTGGGCCTTCACCGCCCAATCGCTGAAATAGCTGAGCTTCTCCTCCCAGCCGCGCTTCCCGGCCGAAAGGTTCGCGACCATTCCTCCCAGTGAACTACCCAGCGCACCCATAAGCGCGGCGACCGAGCCACCACCCGGCGCGGGGGAATCGCTCAGGGTCTCGTTGCAAAACTCCCGCAGGTTCATCTTCAGCAGCGATTTTTTTCCAGCGGATTCCATCTTGAACTCTATGATCCTTTCCCTGGGATCGAACGGTTTCAACTCATTCAATCCCATGGAACGGATGGCGATAGCAATGAGTTCTTCCTCCGAAGCCCCTTCCGACCACTGCTGCTTGCGCAGAAAATACTTCCCCGCATCCACCAGACATTTCTTGGGCAGCATACCAACAACTTCCGAACCGGTGACCCGCAAACCGCGTTTGCTGGCGGCTTCATTGCAGGCGTCGAACGCCGCATGCAGGGGCGTTTCTTCAATGTTGGTCAGGTTCATAGAGACCTGCGCGAAGCCATATTCCTCCACATACCAACCGATAGCCTTCACATGCTTCAACATTCCGGGAACGCGCTCCGGTTCCCCGCTGGCATCGAGGATTGGTTTGCCTCGCGGGGTGCCGTCGTCGGTCTTGACCCGGCCATTCTCTCTCACGTCAAACGCGACCGAGGTGGCCCGGCGCGCCGCCCTCGTGTTCAGGTTCACATTGTAAGCGACCAAAAATTCCCGCGCGCCGATCACCGTCGCGCCGGACTTCTCGTTGAACACGGAAGGTCCAAAGTCCGGTTTCCATGCGGCTTCCTTGATTTTCTCGAAGAAGCCTTCGTATTCGCCGGAGCGGATGATCGAGAGATTTGAACGGGACGGATTCTTCGCCGCCTTTTCGTAGAGATAAACCGGAATCCCGAGCTCCTCGCCAACGCGCTTTCCCAATTGGTGGGCGCAAGCGATCGCTTCCTCCCAACTGACATTGCTCACCGGAATGAACGGGCAGACATCCGTGGCTCCCATCCGGGGATGAGCGCCCTTATGCTTGCGCATATCGATGAGTTCCGCTGCTTTTTGAATGCCGCGAAAGGCCGCCTCCACTGCCGCTTCCGGAGTGCCGGCAAACGTGACCACCGTGCGATTGGTGCTGGCGCCGGGATCGACGTTTAACAGCGAGATTCCCTCGACCGCTTCTATCGCCGCGCTGATCTGCCGAATCACCTCTGGATCACGCCCCTCCGAGAAGTTGGGAACACATTCGATGACTTTTTGCATGGCTTTCGTGGCTCCTTGCTCAGTCTCGCGCCTGCGGCTCGGTCGGAATCCTGATGTTGTGCGTCCCTGCAAATTCGATCGCGCGAGAATATCCGGCGTCAGCGTGACGCAGAACGCCCATGCCGGGGTCGCTGGTGAGTACCCGTTCAAGGCGGCCTTTCGCGCTCTCGGTTCCGTCGGCTACGACGACCATTCCGGCGTGCTGCGAATAACCAATGCCGACGCCCCCGCCGTTGTGAATTGAAACCCAGGAAGCTCCCGCCGCCGTGTTCACGAGCGCGTTGAGCAGCGCCCAATCCGCGATGGCGTCGCTCCCATCGAGCATCCCTTCCGTTTCGCGAAATGGCGAAGCGACCGAGCCCGTGTCGAGGTGATCGCGACCGATGACGATGGGCGCTTTGATCTCGCCACGCTTGACCAGATCGTTCATTGCCACCCCAAACTCGGCGCGTTCCCCGAAACCGAGCCAGCAAATTCGCGCGGGTAAGCCCTGGAAATGAATTCGCTCCTGCGCCAGTTTCATCCAGCGCTTGAGCGTCTCATTCTTCGGGAAAAGTTCGAGGGCAAGCTGGTCCGTCCGCGCGATATCGGCTGGATCACCGCTCAATGCGACCCATCGGAAAGGTCCTTTTCCTTCGCAGAAAAGCGGGCGGATGTATTCCGGGACGAATCCGGGAATATCGAACGCCTTTTCCACTCCGGCTTTCTTTGCCTGGGTCCGAATATTGTTCCCATAGTCGAAAGTAATGGCGCCGCGCTTCTGCAACTCGAGCATTGCCTGGACATGCACCCCCATCGACCGCATCGACCGCTCGATGTACTTGTCAGGATCTTGCGCGCGCAATTCCAGCGCCTCCGCCAGCGACATCCCATTCGGCACATAGCCGTTGAGGGAGTCGTGGGCTGAGGTTTGATCGGTGAGAACGTCGGGAACGACTCCGCGTTTCACCATCTCCGGCAAGACGTCCGCGCAGTTTCCGACGAGTCCAACAGAGATCGCTTCCTTCTTCTTTCGTCCCTGCTCGATCTGTTCAAGCGCCTCGTCGAGCGACGTGGCGATCCGATCGCAATAGCCGCTCTGCAATCGCTTTTCGATCCGTGTTCGATCGACGTCGATCCCGAGAAAAAGCGCACCATTCATCGTGGCGGCCAGTGGCTGCGCGCCGCCCATCCCACCGAGCCCGCCCGTGACAACAAATTTTCCCTCGAGCGATCCGCCGAAATGCCTCCGGCCGGCTTCGGCAAACGTTTCAAACGTCCCCTGCACGATTCCCTGGCTGCCGATATAGATCCACGATCCGGCCGTCATTTGCCCATACATGGTGAGCCCCAGCCGTTCGAGCCGGTTGAATTCCCCATAGTTCGACCAGTGCCCGACGAGATTGGAGTTCGCGATCAGGACCCGCGGGGCTTCCGCGTGCGTGCGGAAAATACCGATCGGTTTGCCGGATTGGACGAGCAAGGTTTCGTCGTTCTCCAAAGCGCGAAGCGATCGCACAATCGCGTCGAAAGCTTCCCAGCTCCGGGCCGCTCGGCCCGTGCCTCCATAAACGATTAGCTTGTCGGGATTCTCCGCCACCTCCGGATCGAGGTTGTTCATCAACATCCGGAGCGCAGCCTCCTGCTGCCAGCCCTTGCAGGTTTTTTCGCTGCCGCGAGGCGCGCGGACTACACGTGGGTCGCTCATATCGTTTCGGTTTCGGAATCAAAATCTCCCTGCCGGATCGCCGTGGCCACGCGCTCGATATCGGGCGACAGGGCGCGATCTTCATTCACCGCGCGCGAAATGGCGCGGACGCGTTCGTAGGCCCGCTCGACGCCGAGGCCGGCTTTCAACGGCCGCCGAAACTCGAGCGCCTCGGCGCCGCAGAGAAGCTCGATCGCGATCAGATGCTCGGCGTTCTCCACGATGGTCCGCAACTTCAGCGCGCCGGTCATTCCCATGGAGACGTGATCTTCCTTCCCGCCCGAGGTGGGCAGGTTGTCCACGCTGGCGGGGTGCGACAGGACTTTGGCTTCGTTGAGCAGCGCGACCGAGGCCACGTGCAAGATCATGAAACCGGAGTGCGTTCCGGCGTGCGGGGCCAGAAAGGCCGGCAAACCCTCGTTCAAATCCGGGTTCACCAGCCGGTCGGTGCGCCGCTCGCTAATGCTCATCAGGTCGGTCAGCGCGATTGCTGCGTAGTCGAGGGCCAAGGCCAGCGGGGCGCCGTGAAAATTCCCACCGGAAAGAACATCCCCAGCTTCAGCAAAGACCAACGGATTATCGGTAGCCGAGCCCGACTCGATCTCGAAGACCCCTTCGCAATGGGCCAGCGCCCCCCGGATGGCCCCGTGGACCTGCGGCATACAGCGCAGGCTATACGCGTCCTGGACGCGCGGATCGCCCTCAAGATGGGATTCCCTGATCTCGCTGTCCCGGAGCAGCTGGCACAGATGCTCCGCCACCGCCAATTGACCGGGATGCGGGCGCGCTCGGTGAATTCGCTGATCGAACGCCGTCGGTGTTCCCTTGAGCGCTTCCAGACTCATCGCCCCCGCGACATCGGCGACACGCGAGAGGCGTTTCGCCCGCAGCAAAGCCAGACCGCCCACGGCATGCATGGCCTGGGTTCCATTCAGAAGGGCGAGCCCCTCCTTCGCTTCCAAAGCGACGGGGCGCAGTCCAACTTTCTCGAGTGCCTGGCCGCTGGGCAGACGCTGCCCGCCGTGAAACGCTTCTCCTTCTCCGATGAGCGTCAAAGCCAGATGCGCCAGGGGCGCCAGATCCCCGCTGGCACCGACCGAGCCCTTTTCCGGTATCACCGGGAGGACACCGCGATTGAGCAGCTCGCACAATAGCTCGATCACTTCCAGGCGGATCCCGCTCAATCCCAGCGTGAGGACATTGGCCCGAAGCAAAATCAACGCTCTCACTTCGGCCGGCGAGAGCGGCCGGCCGATACCGCAGGCGTGACTGCGAACGAGATTCAATTGCAGCTGGCGCAGTTCCCCCGTGGGAATCTGGACATCGGCCAGCTTGCCAAAGCCCGTGCTCACGCCATAGACGACGCCCTCCCGCGCCACGATCTCGTCGACTGCTTTCCGTGAGGCGTGGATCCGGGCGTGGGCCGAAGGGGCAACCTGGATCTGGATATCGCCGTGCGCCACCGCCGCGATTTCCGAGAGCGACAAGGTTTGGCCGGCCAGCTGCATCATCCGCATCTTATTAGAGATGGTTGGGAGAAAGAACAAGAGCCGTTGTCGGCCCAATCCCCCGCCTTCCGCCACATTACCAAAAAAAAGCCAGGCCGATAAGCCGGCCTGGCCTTTTTGGTTAAAGCTATCCGCAGGCGGACAACTGAAAGGTTACTTCGAATAGGTTGAAGTCGTCGTGACCGGCGCTTCTTTTTTCTGAGCACAAGCCCCCAAGCTTAACGCACTGGCCGCGACGGCCACTATCATGATTGCTTTGAAAATTTTCACTTAATATTTCACCTTCTTTCCGTGCAGGTTGCTGCCGTCATTTAGGCAGTTACGAACACTCACGCAACGCTTTTCTCGACTTTTTTGGATGTATTAACCCGACCCAAACCTCCCCCTGACCCCACCGAAGGGCCGAGGAAGGCCCAAAAACGGCCTCATTTCACTCCCTAATCACCACGGGCACGCCGATTTCGACCAATTCGAAAAGCTCCGAAACATCGGCCTTTTTCATCCGAACGCAGCCGTGGCTGGCCGGTTTACCAATGCTTTCCTCGTGGTTTGTCCCGTGGATGTAGATAAAGCGCTGGTGCGTATTGGCGTTCCAGGGGTCAAGACCTTCCAGCCAGAGGATCCGGGTCATGACCAGATCTGCTTCCTGCAGTAGCTTTTTCGTCACTTTTACGGGGCGGCGGCTCTTGAAAGCCGTTCCCAGGGGCATTCCGTCGCCAATCTTCTCCGCGACGCGAAATCGGCCCGTCGGCGTTTTCATGCTCCCTTCTTCCGACCCGAGACCAAACGCGGAGGTCGAAATGGGATACTCGCCCAGTTTTTTTCCGGCCAATTTCAACGTGAGCCGCTGTTTGCTTACGGAAACGTAAATTTTTGCCTGCACGCTTTTCTTCATTTGAGGCCGGCAGTAGGATGCGCCGTGCCGAAGGCAAAAAGCTATCACATCGCCATCGTCGGCGCGACCGGAGCGGTCGGGGCCGAGCTTTTGGACGTCTTGGAGCGACGGGGATTTCCGGTCGAGCGACTGTTGCCGTTGTCCTCAGCGCGGTCGGCCGGAAAGGTTGTCTCCTTTCGGAACAGCGAAATCGCGGTGGAGGAGCTTTCGCCGGAATCGTTCAAAGGTATAGACCTTGCCTTCTTCAGCGCCGGGGGTGATATCTCGCGGCGCTACGCGCCGTTCGCGCGGGAGGCCGGCGCGATCGTGATCGATAATTCCTCGGTTTTCCGCATGGAAGCGGACGTCCCGCTGGTGATTCCGGAGATAAACGGTGAAGATGTTCGACAGCATTCCGGATTGATCGCGAACCCGAATTGCACCACCGCGGTGACACTCATGGCGCTCTATCCGTTGCATCGGGCGTTCGGGGTCCGGCGGGTTTTTGCCGCGAGCTATCAAGCTGTCTCCGGGAGCGGCGCACGCGCGATCCACGAATTGCGAGCCC
>QHMY01000242.1 GCA_003218305.1 Verrucomicrobiota bacterium | reverse complement strand
AATGTGCCTGATCGAAATGGGCCTCCCCAAAATGGGCCCGGACCGCAAACCGGAACTGGGCGCCGATGGAATGCCCGTGATCAACTGGATGCCGCGACCGCAAATCTCCTGCGCACAGGATGTGAGCGAAGGGATGGGCGTTCGAACCGACTCGCCCCTGGCCCAGGAATGCCGCAAGGGCGTCATGGAATTCCTGCTGATCAATCATCCGCTCGATTGTCCGATTTGCGATCAGGCGGGGGAATGCCGCCTCCAGGAATTCAGCGTCGAGTACGGCACGGCGGAATCGCGCTTTCTCGAAAACAAGGTCAAGAAGCCGAAGAACGTCGAGCTCGGTCCGCGCGTAACTCTCGACGACGAGCGTTGTATTCTCTGCTCGCGCTGCATTCGATTTTGCCAGGAAATTGCGCATGACGACGTTCTCGGCTTCGTCGACCGCGGAAGCCACAGCGTCCTGACCGCTCATCCTGGAAAGCGGCTGGAGAATAATTACTCCCTCAACACCGTCGATATCTGCCCGGTCGGCGCTCTGACCTCTTCAGATTTCCGGTTCCAAATGCGGGTCTGGTTCCTCAAGGAAACCAAGAGCTTCTGCACCAGTTGCGCGACGGGTTGCAACACCGTCATTGGCACCCGCGAGGACGTCATTTATCGCCAGACGCCGCGGGAAAACAATGAGGTCAATTCCAGCTGGATGTGCGATTACGGGCGCCTGAATTTCGGCTACCTGCAGTCCGACAAACGCCTGCTTCAGCCGGAGATTCTCTCGGGCGACAAACAGATCCCGGTCGAATGGAACGTCGCCATCGCCCACGCCGCCGGTCAGTTGAAACACTTTTCCGGCTGGGAAATCGCCATTCTCGCTTCCGGTCGAATGACGAACGAAGAGCTTTGGCTGACCTCGCAGCTCGCGAAACTTCTCGGCGCGGACTTGATCGATATTGTTCCACGCACCGGGTCCAGCGATGACATTCTCTTGAGCGCTGACCGCAATCCCAACACCAACGGCGCCCATCTCCTCGGCCTGACTGCGATGCCAGGGGCGAGAATGCGCGACATCGTGGAAGGAATAGCGTCCGGCCGGGTGAAAGCCCTGATTGCCCTCGGGGAGAATCCAATCGACATCGGTCTTTCCGCGAGCCAGATCGCGGCGCTGCCCGCCTTCATCGTCATGAATATTCTGGCCAGCGAAGCGACCGACGCGGCGACTGTCGTCCTGCCCTCATTCGGTTTCGCTGAGAAGCGCGGTTCGATGATCAACGGCAAAGGCCGCCTGCAACGCCTCAATCGAGCCGTGCGCGGGCCCGGACAGGCCCGGGACGACTGGGAAATTCTGCGAGATCTGATTCAGGCCGTTTCAGGTCTTAACGGCATCTATTCGATCGAGGACGTCTTCCGGCAAATGAGCGAATCGGTCCCTGCGCTGGCAGGATTGAGCTTGAGTAAGATTAGTGATCTCGGGGTACAAGTTTTGGGGATCGAGCGCTCGGAATGAAAGACTGATTGCCCACGCTGAACATGGATTACGTCTTTCTCATTTCATCGTTCATCAAGATCGTCGCGCTTTTCGCCGTCGTGCTCGGCATCGTGAACTACACCGTTTACGCGGAACGCCGAATCAGCGCCTTGATCCAGGACCGCCTCGGACCGAATCGCGTCGGACCGGCTGGTTTGCTCCAGCCCATTGCCGACGCCCTGAAATTTCTCGCGAAAGAGGATTTGACGCCGGGACACGTGAACAAATTTTACTACTGGCTGGCCCCATGCCTCGCCATGATCCCCGCGATCACCACCCTCGCGGTGATTCCCTTCGGCAGCACTCTTTTCGGCGTTCCGATGGTCATCGCCGATATCAACGTCGGGGTGCTGTTCGTCTTCGCGATCGCCTCGCTGAGTGTTTACGGAATCGTTATTGCCGGCTGGTCTTCGAATTCAAAATACCCCTTCCTCGGCGGCGTCCGTTCCACCTCACAAATGATCTCCTACGAGCTTTCCCTCGGGCTGGCGGTCATTCCGATCTTCCTTTTGCTGGGCCAACTCAGGCTAACCGAGGTGGTCCGCTATCAGATCGAACACGGCTGGATGATCGCGCCCTTTGTCGGCGATTGGGCAAATCCCCACAAATGGCTGCTGGCGATTCCGATGATGATTTCGTTTGTCGTTTTTACGATCGCGATTTTTGCCGAAACGAACCGCCTTCCCTTCGATTTGCCGGAAGCCGAAACCGAACTGGTGGGCGGTTACCACACCGAATATGGCTCGATGAAGTTCGCACTCTTTTTTCTGGGCGAATATGTCGCGATGATCACCGGCTCCGCCATTATCGTGACGCTTTTCCTGGGAGGATGGCATTTCCCCTGGATCCCGGACGGGTCCCAGGGATGGGGATGGGGTTTGGTGAACATTTTTGTTTTCTTCTCGAAAGTCGTTGTCCTGCTCTGCGTTTTCATCTGGGTGCGGTGGACGCTGCCGCGATTTCGCTATGACCAATTGATGCGTCTCGGCTGGGTTTTCTTTTTCGAAATCGCGCTCGCAAACATATTCCTCGTGGCGATCATTCTCGCGTATTTCCCGTCATGATTTCCTCTTCCCATCGTAATCGTGCTCGTGCTCATGCTCGTGATCGGAAACGGTCGAGCACGAGCCCGAGCACGAGCAGGAGCACGAACTGATGGCGATCACCGTTTCACGTCCCAAACTCAACTGGTCGGAACGTCTTTACCTGCCGGCCATCGTGGCCGGCATGGTGATCACCCTGAAGCATTTCAAGAACATGCTTTTCGGACGGACCAAGGTGACGATGCAGTACCCGGAAGAGAAATGGGACAGCCAGTTGCCGGAACATTACCGTGGCGCCCCCGCGCTGGTCCGCGACGAATCGGGCCGGATCCGTTGCGTCGCGTGTCAGCTCTGCGAATTCATCTGCCCACCACGAGCGATCAAGATTATCCCGGGCGAAATCCCTTCGGGCGATCGCTTTGCCAAGGTCGAAAAGTTTCCGAATGAATTCGATATCGACATGATCCGCTGCATTTACTGCGGCTTGTGCGAGGAAGTTTGTCCCGAACAGGCGATTTACCTGCGAAAAGATTACGCCATCACCGGCTTCACCCGCGCCGACATGGTGCATGACAAGTCGAAGCTGCTGGAAATCGGCGGCGTCATGCAAGGCGTGGTTTTAAAATGGAACGAAAAGAAATGAGAACCCATTTCAGATTTCAGATTTCAGATTTCAGATTGCGTGGCCGCAGTCGATTCCAATCTGCAATCTGCATTCTGCAATCTGCAATCCTCTGATGCCTTCGTTCCTCTTTTGGATCTTTGCCGCCGTGATGCTCGGTTTCGGCGCTGCCGTCGTGCTCAATCGCAACCCGATCGCCAGCGCGCTGAGTCTTGTTATTTCTTTTCTCGGTCTTTCCGCCCTGTTCATGTCGCTCGACGCATTTTTCATCGGCATTATCCAAATCCTCGTCTACACCGGCGCGGTCATGGTGCTTTTCCTCTTCATCATTATGCTGCTTGACCTGCGCACGGAGACGCGGCGCAAGATGAATGTGGTTGCCGTGGTGGGCGGCGCCATGGTCGCCCTGGCCTTTTTCGCCCAGATTTGTTCTGTCGTCGGGCAATTGGGCGCTGCGCAACAATCGTTCCCACCCCTCGCCTCTCCCAAGATGGACGACGTCCACAGCGTCGGTCTCCTTCTCTTCTCCAATTACAACGTGCCGTTCCAGATCATCGGCGTGCTGGTTCTGGTAGCTACAGTCGGCGTCGTCGTTCTCAGCAAACGCGAGCTTCGTTGACCATGATAACCCTGGGCCATTATCTCATCGTCAGCGGCTTGCTTTTCACGATCGGATTCGCGGGCGTGCTCCTGCGCCGAAATATCATCATCATTTTCATGTCGCTCGAGCTGATGCTGAACGCGGCGAACCTTTCGCTCGTCGCTTTCTCGAGATTTCGCCTGGACGCCGCGGGGGTTCCCAATTACCACGCCCAGGTTTTTGTTTTTTTCATTATCACCGTGGCCGCGGCCGAGGTCGCCGTTGGCCTGGCTATCATCGTTGCCCTGTATCGCGCGCGGCAGACAACGCACGTCGAAGACGTTAGCACCCTCAAATACTGATCCGAGATGAGCAGCGCGCTACCCTGGTATATTTTGCTCCTGCCGTTCTTCGCCTCGGTGGCGATCGTGTTATTCACGAAGTCCCATCGCGGGCTCAGCGCGGCCATCTCGGTTACGGCAGTTCTGGGAAGTTTCGCAGCCAGCTGTGTCGTCTTTGCCTCACCGAACATTCGAGCCCTCGAGCTGACCTGGATCGACCTCCGTCCTGTTCTCTACGTGCCTTTGGGCCTGGTGCTCGACGACCTCAGCAAGACCATGCTTCTGATTGTAACGGGCATCGGCGCGCTCATTCATATCTATTCGCTCGGCTACATGAAGGACGACTCGGGCAAGTCCCGTTTCTTCGCTTCACTTTCCTTTTTCATGTTCTCAATGCTCGGGATCGTTCTCGCGAACAATTTCGTCATGATGTTCATTTTCTGGGAACTGGTCGGCGTGAGTTCCTATCTGTTGATCGGCCATTGGTTCGAACGCGATGCCGCGGCCGAAGCAGCAAAGAAAGCTTTTATCACCAATCGCATCGGCGATTTCGGATTCCTCCTTGGAATCCTGATGGCGTGGACTGCGACCGGAACCATTGTTTTCCAGGACATGGCCCAGGAAGTTGGACGCATTACGGATTATCCGGAATACCTCACGATCGCGGTCCTCCTTATTTTCTGCGGCGCGGTCGGGAAGTCCGCCCAGTTTCCTCTCCACGTCTGGCTGCCCGACGCGATGGAAGGTCCAACGCCAATTTCGGCCCTGATCCACGCCGCGACGATGGTGGCGGCTGGCGTTTACATGCTGGCGCGCATCGGCTTTCTTATCCAGGCGTCGCCAGAGGCGCTCTCAGTCATCGCGTGGATCGGGACCATCACGGCCGTCATGGCCGCGCTCATCGCCACCCAGCAAAACGATATCAAGCGGATCCTTGCCTACTCGACCCTATCGCAGCTCGGCTACATGGTCATGGCCATCGGCCTCGCTTCAGGCGAAGCGGCGATGTTCCATCTCTTTACCCACGCGTTCTTCAAGGCGCTCCTCTTCCTCGGGGCCGGTTCGATCATCGTCATGCTCCATCACGAACAGAACATCTGGAAGATGGGCGGACTCGCCGGCCGGTTGGGGATCACCTTTCTGACTTTCATGGTCGGAACGCTCGCCTTGATCGGCTTTCCCCCCTTCAGCGGATTCTTCAGCAAGGACGCAATCCTCGCAGTCGCTCACGAGAAGAATCGCGCCATTTTTTGGCTGGGGCTGTTCACGGCTTTCCTGACCGCGTTCTATATGGTGCGTCTGGTCGTGGTCGTCTTCTTCGGTAAAGCTCGCAGCGAGCACGCGCGCGCCGGTCGCGAAGCGCCATGGGTCATGATCGCGCCCCTGATCCTCCTGGCCATTCCGGCATTCGCATCCGGGTTCAGCTTCGTCGCCAAGATTTTTCTGCCATTGCCCGGCGAACACGAAACGGGCTGGCTGGTCCCGGGTCTTGCCTTAACAGCCACCGTGGCCGGAATAACGCTGGCCGTCCTGCTGTACCGCCGCCGCGAAAGCGATCCTGTTAACCTCCCGCTCTTCCGAAACGGTTTTTATCTCAACGAGATCTACGGCTTCTTCATCAAGGCGTCGCAGGAAGCCCTCGCGAGTCTCTCCGCCTTCATCGATCGCTGGATCCTTGATGCCGGCCTTGTCCGCGGTCCGAGCCGCGCGACCTGGGGCTTCGGCTCGATTTTGAGGCTGCTCCAGGTCGGAAACCTGCAGGCTTATGCGTTTCTCTTCGGATTGGGAATCGTTGGCCTGATTTACTTCACACTTTTCCGGTGATCCTGCTCTTTATCGTCTTCTGCCCAATTCTGGCTGCGCTGGCGATTCTGATCGGCGCGCCCGCCCGGCGTACCGCGCTTTGGGCCGCAATCCTGACCCTCGCCGCCACAACGCTGGTGTACTTTGGCGGGTTCGAAGCCGGTCAGCGCGGTTTTCAATTGGTCTCCTCCTGGCCGATTAGCGCTGATTGGCGAATCAACTTTACTCTCGGCCTCGACGGCCTGAGCCTGATGATGCTGGTCCTGACTGCGATCGTCACACTCGCGGCCATCTGTTTCACCGGCGAAATCAAGCAGCACGAACACGCCTTCTACGCCTGCCTTCTCTTTATTGCGGGCGGCGCCATGGGCGCATTCGCTTCCCTCGATCTCTTTTTCTTCTACGCGTTTCACGAGCTCGCTTTGATTCCGACTTTTCTGCTCATCGGAATCTGGGGAACCGGCAACCGGCAGGTCGCGGCGTGGAAAATAACGATCTACCTCGGGACCGGAAGTTTCGTTCTGCTACTGGGTTTGATCATGCTGTATCGCAGCGTGCCGGAAGCTGCGCGCAGCTTTGACTTCCGCGCCCTGCAAAAAGCGGCTTCAACGATTCCCGCCGAGGCCCAGGGCAATATTTTCCTGCTGCTCCTGTTGGGCTTTGGCATTCTGGTCTCGCTCTTTCCGTTTCATACCTGGGCCCCCGAAGCCTACGCCTCCGCGCCCCCGCCCGCCGCCATGCTCCACGCGGGCGTCCTTAAGAAATTTGGACTTTACGGACTTCTGCGCCTCGCGCTCCCGCTCCTGCCCGAGGGCGCGCAGCAATGGAGCACGCTGCTGATTGTCCTCTTGCTCGGCAACATCATCTATGTCGGGCTGGTGACGATCGCGCAAAAACGGCTCGATTGGATGCTCGGTTATTCGAGCGTGATGCACATGGGATATATTTTCCTGGGCATCGCCAGCGGCACCCTGCTCGGCACGAACGGGGCGGCGCTCCTGATCTTCGCACATGGAATTTCCATCGCGCTCCTCTTCGGTCTCGCAGGGGAGATTCGGCAGCGCACCGGTACCCTGGTGCTGACGGATCTGGGAGGTTTGGGGAAAGCAATGCCTCGGGCTGCCCTTGCCTTTGGCCTCGCCGCCTTCGCTGCCATTGGGTTGCCGGGCTTCGCTAACTTCACCGGCGAAGTGATGGTGCTCTTTGGGACGTTTCGAAACGGCGCTAATCCCGAGCGATTCACCATTTACCAGATCGCGACCGTCCTCGCCCTTTGGGGCGTCGTCATCTCCGCCGTCTACATGCTCCGCGCCTATCGACGCGTCTTCATGGGCGCTTTGCGTGAATCGTGGAGCGGTCTCGCCGATCTTAACGGGAACTTACGGGTCCCCATCGGCATCTTGATCGCGGCCTCGCTTTGGTTCGGCTTCTTCCCGCAATCTTTTGTCCGGATCGTTTCTCCCGCCTTCAAGAGCTATTTCGTTTCCAAGTAATGACGATCAGCGCTCCTACTCTCGAAATCGCAGTGCTCGTCCTGGGCCTGTCCATGCTTATGGTCGAGGCGTTCCTCGAGCGGACCGATAAACGCACCCTGGCCTTCACGGCCATCCTCGGCCTCGCCGCTATCTTCGCCGCCAGTTTCTTCGTCATCCCGCAGCCCGCGGATCCCGTCGCGACCGGTTTCTGGAGTTTCTACACCGCCGATCCGCTCGCGATCTTCTTCAAACGCTTCGCCTTGGCGACGACCATTTTCGTGCTCGTGATGATGATCGACTACGCCCCCGTCGTCCGGGAGTCGATCCCCGGCGCCACGCCCCAGGCCGGTCTCGGTGAATTCTTTACGCTGCCGATCTTCACTTGCGCGGGGCTGATGTGGATGGCGTCCGCGATCGATTTCGTCATGATCTTCGTCTCGCTCGAGCTGGTGTCGATCTCCTTCTATGTCCTGGCCAGCTTTACCCGCCGCAATCCGACGACCCTGGAAGCGGGAGTAAAATATTTGATCCTGAGCGCGCTTTCGACGGGCTTTCTGGTTTACGGCATCACGTGGATCTTTGGGGTCACCGGAGAGACAAATCTCGCGCGCATCGCCCAAGCCCTGGCTGACCCGGCGATCGAGAGCGGACCAGCGCTTTTCGGCATGCTCCTGGTGCTGGTGGCCCTTGGGTTCAAGATTGCCGCCGTCCCCTTCCAAATGTGGGTGCCGGACGTGTATCAGGGCGCACCGACGCCCGTGACCGCGTTTCTCTCCGTCGGCTCGAAGGCAGCCGGTTTCGTTGTCCTTCTGCGGGTCCTGCAACCATTCTTCATTCTGCCGCAAATCGAGCGGTTGCTGATTGCGATCGCCCTGCTGACCCTGATCTACGGAAACCTGGCGGCCCTTCCCCAAAATAACCTGAAGCGGCTCCTCGCTTATTCGAGCATCGCTCACGCCGGCTATCTGCTGATCGGTGTCGTCTCCCTCGCGGGGGAGGCGGTTTCGTTCTACCTCGTCGCCTATCTGCTCATGACGCTGCTGAGTTTCGCCGTGCTCATCGTGGTGGCCAGGCAAACTGGGGAAAACATCGAGGACTTCAACGGCCTCGCCAAACGTTCGCCCTTTCTCGCTTTGGCCATGCTTATCGCGATGGCGTCGCTCGCCGGCGTGCCGTTTACCGCGGGGTTCCTGGGCAAGTTTTTTATCTTCGACGCCGCTCTTCGGCATCATCAAACGGCGCTGGTCATCGCCGGCGTCATCACCGTCGCCTGCGGCTTTTACTATTATCTGAAGGTCGTGAGGGCGATGTACTGGGAGGATTCACCGAACGAGACGGCAGTCCCGTTGAGCGGGCTGTCCCGGGCGGCCATGGCGGCACTGATCGCCGGAATCATTTTCCTGGGTGTTTATCCGCAGCCGGTTCTGAATGCGCTGAACTCGCCGCGTGAGACCATTCCCGCCACGGAATCAGCCAGCGCCCGGTAGGGACCCCTGCGGTCGCCGCAGCGCGCCGACCCTACCAACGGTTCAATTTCTTAGTCGCTCAGCTCGACGTTCCAGTAGGCGAGATCGACAAAGTGCCGCCAACTTTCGTGGTGCTGAGACGTAAACGTGACGTGCACAAATGGCCGCCACTTCGGCCGCTTCGGTTTGCGAATGAGCGTCATCCGCGCTTCATGGGGCAGCCGGTTTCCTTTTCGGGTGTTACAAGGGATACAGGAGCAAACGACGTTTTCCCAGGTGGTCAGACCGCCCTTATCGCGCGGCAAAACGTGATCGAGATTCAGCTCTGTCCGTTCGAAGACATGGCCGCAATACTGGCAGGTATTTTTGTCCCGTTCGAAAACATTGTGGCGAGTGAACTTAACTTCCTTTTTCGGCAACCGATCGAACAGCAGCAGGACAATCACGCGCGGCACGCGAATCTTCCACGAGATCGTCGTCACCACCTCATGTTCCGGCGCCGTCACCGAAAAATCGCGCCAGCTGGCGAAATCGTGAGTCAGGAAATTATTGGCCGGATCAGACGAGACGACCTCGGCGTGGCCCTGGTAAAGGAGGGTGAAGGCACGACGGGCGGAACAGATATTGACCGCCTGCCACAGGCGGTTCAGCACCAGCACCTGACTATTTAGTAGCGCATGCACGTGGGCCTAAATTGCGGCGACGGTATCACTCGCAATTTTTCCTGTCAATGCGTGTGCAAGGTGTCATCGACTGGAGCCGGGCCCTGCATGCCACGCCGAAGCATGGCGAAGGCGGGTGGGCGACGCCG
This sequence comes from Verrucomicrobiota bacterium, assembly GCA_003218305.1. Taxonomy (GTDB): domain Bacteria; phylum Verrucomicrobiota; class Verrucomicrobiia; order Chthoniobacterales; family UBA10450; genus AV80. The sequence goes on along the minus strand of QHMY01000242.1, from coordinate 1,534 downwards.
GAAGGCGTCCCGGATTGCGCTTCGCACAGCGAAGCGGCTACAGCGCCGTCAGCTCAATTCTTGCCGCCTTGGTCCCCCCGGGCGGAGCTTGCCGCAATCCCAGGTCCTGCTCATCCGATGGCAGGAACCCCTTGAACCGATTCTTATCGAACGCCTTCATGAACGCTTCACGAGCCGAGATAACTCCCTGTTGAAGCAGAGCATGAATCGCGTCATCCATGAATTGCATCCCCTGCCCTTTTCCGGCCACGATCACGTCCTGTAATTTCTGCGTCGCACCCTCCCGGATGATGGCCGACACCGCCGGGCTTGCGATCAGGATCTCGTTGGCTGCGATCCGGCCGGAACCGTCCGCCTTCTTCAAGAGTATCTGAGCTAGGACCCCGCGCAGCGAATTCGCAAGCATCGTGCGCACCTGCGCCTGTTGGTTCGCTGGGAACACGTCCACCATCCGATCGACCGTCTTGCGCGCATTGTTCGTGTGCAGCGTCCCGAAAACCAACAGGCCGGTTTCGGCCGCCGTCAGGGCGAGTGAAATCGTTTCCAGATCGCGCATCTCACCGACCAGCACGATGTCCGCATCTTCCCGGAGCACGGCCCTGAGTCCATCGGGAAAGGAAGCGCAATCAACCGGCACCTCGCGTTGTGTGACGATGCTGCGCTTGCTCTGGTGCACAAACTCAATCGGTTCCTCGACCGTCACCATGTGCCGTGAGAAATTCTCGTTAATGTAGTCGATCAGCGCGGCCAGCGTGGTGGACTTGCCGGAGCCAGTCGGTCCCGTCACGAGAATCAGCCCGTTGCGCACCTGCCCAAACCTTTTGACTGCCTGCGGAAGACCGAGTTCGTCCAGGCTCGCAATCGTGGTTGGCACCAAGCGAAACACCGCGCCAAGGCCATTCGCTTGCTTTAGGAAATTGCAGCGGAATCGCGACTGCTCATTCATCTGGTAGGCAAAATCGAGATCGCCCCGCTCGTCGAAAGTCTCCCATTTTTCCCGGCCGCAGATCTCACCCAGCATTTTCACGGCTTCTTCGCCGGTCACGGGCTCGCCGCGAATCGGCACCACATCCCCATGGCGCCGCATCTTGGGCGGCTGGCCTTCGCCGATGTGCAAATCGGACGCGCCTTCGGCAACCACCACCGCTAAAAACTGATCGATGTAGGGCATTTATTTGATGACGAAATCCGAATGCCGAATGCGTATTCGTCATTTGCCGACATTCATTCGGCTGAAAGCCTCCTCGCGACTGATCGCGCCCTGTTCGTAGATCGCTTCCAAGGCGTCATCCATCAATTGCATGCCCTGTTTTTTCCCGGTCTGGATGATGCCGGGAAGCAGGTAAGTCTTCGCTTCGCGGATGACGTTCGCCACGGCTGGAGTGTTGGTTAGGACTTCCAGCGCCAGGACGCGCCGGGTGCCATCGACGCTCGGCACCAGTTGCTGGCTGATGATCCCACGCAACGATTCACTCACCATGACGCGAATTTGTTCCTGTTGATCGATCGGAAAGACATCGAGCAACCGGTCGAG
>QHMY01000015.1 GCA_003218305.1 Verrucomicrobiota bacterium | reverse complement strand
CAATATTGAGGAAAGCGCGCGCAGAAGTCGCGCATAATCGTATCGCGCGTGACCTTGGCAATCACGCTGGCCGCGGCGATGCTGAGACTGAAGCAATCACCGTCGACGATCGTGGTTTGCGGGAGTGGGAACGGAAAGACGGGAAGGCCGTCGATGAGGACATGGTCGGGCCGGAGATTCAGGGCGCCGATGGCCGCGCGCATCGCCTTGTGGGTGGCGCGCAGGATATTGATCGCATCAATCTCCACGGAATCGATAATTCCAATCGCCCACGAGATCGACTGATTGTCGACGAGGTCGCGGTAAATCTC
>QHMY01000014.1 GCA_003218305.1 Verrucomicrobiota bacterium | reverse complement strand
GCGTTCGGGGAGGAGCTGCTTGGAATCGTTGAGCCGGCGATGCCGAAAGTTTTCCGGGAGAATGACGGCGGCGGCTACGACCGGACCGGCCAGGGCCCCGCGTCCGGCCTCATCGATGCCGGCGATCGTGGAGACACCCAGGGCGCGTAATTTGCGTTCATGCCGGAAACCACAGCGACGATACATTAGCGACTTAACGCATTAGTGAATTAGCGAATGCCTCTTTTTGCAATCGCTAATTCACAGGCCGTTAAATCGTTAATTAGTTTTGGTCGCGGACCGCCGTCGCTTCCTTGCCCTTGCGATCGCGCAGGTAATTCAGCTTGGCGCGACGCGCCCGGCCCTGCTTCTCGATCTCCACCTTCGCGATACGGGGTGAATGCAATGGGAAGACTCGCTCGACGCCTTCACCGTAGGAAATACGGCGGACGGTGAATGTTTCGTTCAGTCCGCGGCCCTTGCGGCCGATAACGATGCCGGCAAAAATCTGGATTCGTTCCTTATCGCCTTCCACGACACGGGTATGCACCCGCACCCCATCGCCGACCTTGAAATTGGTCACGTCGGTCTTCAGTTGTTCCTTCTCAATTGCGTCGATAATACTGCTCATAATGATTCCTCCGGCCCGCTGGCGGGCGGTCATCTTCAGTCGCTTGAGGGCAAAAATCAAGGAAAGATGAAATTTCCGGCGGTTTTCGCCCCTTCTGCCTCCTTTTCCTGCTCTTGATCCTACTCCTGATCTTTCCCGATCCAACTTGGGGTCATGAGCAGGATCACGATCAGGATGAGGAGGGAGAGCGGACGGTTGTGATCGCCCGTTTGCCCCGCTATAATCCGCGAAAGCTGCGCCCGTAGCTCAACTGGATAGAGTGACAGCCTCCGAAGCTGTAGGTTGCGCGTTCGAGCCGCGCCGGGCGCATTTTTTCAAGGCGTGAACGGTGACTGGTGATCTGTGAAATGGAAGGACGCGCCCACCATTCACTAGGCACTGATCACTATTCACGGGAAATTCCGCACAGCGGAATTCTCAGGCCAGGGCGTCGAGCCGGCCGAGCAAATCCTTCCGGGTCGTCATTCCGACAACCTGGTCGCGCAATTGCCCGTTCTTGAAAAAGAGCAGCGCGGGAATGGCGCGCACGTTGTACTTCACGGAGAGGCTCTGATTGTCATCGACGTTCACTTTCGCGACTTTCACCGAGCCAGCTTTCTCCGTCGCAATTTCGTCCAGGAGCGGCGCGATCATTTTGCACGGGCCACACCACGGAGCCCAGAAATCGACCAGGACGGTCATGTCGCTTTGGGTGACTTCCTTGTCAAAATTCGAGTCGTCGAGCGTTACGGTTGGAGAGGTGGCAGAGTTTTCCATGAGTTTATGATAATGCGTAATTCCAAATTTGGCTGAGAAAAATGAGAGCGGAAATGCCGAACAAACTCCAGCAAAACCATCCCGGTAACGAATCGAACGCGCCGAGCCCATTGGACGTGGCGCCCAGGATTGGACCGAGACGCCCGATTGTCGGCGCGGCTAGTCCCGGCAGAGTGTTCAGGCGGGCCGTTTCCTTTTTGGGGCCGGAATGAGCCGATCCGTCCGCGAAATTCACGGGCAGCGGAGCGCGCCGCACCGGGTGAACTGGGGCCGTTGTTTCAGAGTTCCGGGGGAGCGCGTCTCGAACACGTTCGTTTGGCGGTTCAGCCATATCGAATCAGGTGGGGACAGGAAATTCGCTGGAAATTCTTTTGTTGTCACTCGCTAACTTCACCGGGAATCCAATAGTTGGATCAATCGGTCGAGGAATACAGTCTGCGCCGCGTTAATTTTATGCCTCGCTTCCTCCACCGGAAAGAAGCCGGCTCGATCCACTTCAGGAAATTGTTGCGTCTTGCCGGAACGCGGCGGCCATTCCATCTCGAACGTGTTCGAAGCCGGCTGGAAACCCTCTGGCAGATCGCCGGCAAAAGCCCAGGCATGCACTACCTTGCCGGCCTTCTGCTTCACGCTGCCCAATTCCATCCAGGACTCCGAGGCAGCCTCGACTCCCAGCTCCTCTTCAAACTCGATCCTGGCCCGGTCCAGTAGGTCTTCGCCTTCCATGGCTTCGCCTTTCGGGATCGTCCAGGCCCCTTTGTCCTTGTTCTGAAAGAAGGGACCGCCGGGGTGGACGAGCAACACTTCCATCATCCCGTCTCTCATGCGGAACATGAGTAACCCCGCGCTTGTCTTCGATGGCATGGGAAAAAATCAGCTGCGTGTCGAAAATTCCAGGCCGTGGCCGTTCGTTCAGTGTCCGTACGGTGTCCCGCGAAGCATCTGATGGCACCCACCGACGTTGCAGATCAAGAGCAGCAGAAGCACAGCGTACCAGACCCAGAAAATCCGGCGTCGGTTTGCGCGAAAGAAAAAGATGGCTTGGACGATGTAAACCAGCCAACCCAGGCAAAGCAGCGGAGTGGCCCACTTCTCGTCGGGCTCTCCGGGCGGGAGGAAGGCGAAGAGCCCAGCGGGAAACAGATAGACCATGGGCCATAGGCGCAGATCGATCGTAAGCAGCGCGGCAGCCCAGGTGCCGACGTAGAGAATGGTCCGCGTCCAAAAGGAAACAGCGGAATTCTCAGTCGCGGATCTGGCGTCGGGCATGGCCTTCTTTAGCTCAACATCCGCGATATCGGAATGAGGATTGAGCCGGAAAATTACCCCGCACCACGCAAATGATCATATAATTTGAAACAGGGCGGCGAGTTTAAGATCATCGCCGAAAGCCGAATTGGGGAAGATAAAAACAACACGTCCTCGATGGGGATCAAAAGAAGATTGGAGCAGCTCCTTTTCTGATTTCGAGGGGTAATAGCTGGCGACAGCACGCCATCGCGAAGCGTGACCAGCGTTCTTCGTTATGGCAAGCCCAATTGGGCGCGACCCAAGCCACGGGGTAGCGAGGCGATGACGGAGCATCGCCCTCCAGACTCCGAGATCAAAATGACGCGGGTTTCTTGACGTCCCGCATTGGGCGCTAAAGTATGCGCCACATGTTCCGCTCTCGTTTCCTTAGCTTGCCTCGGAGGATGCCGGTCGTCCTGGGGGCGTTGCTTGCCTTCGTCGCGTGCGCTTGGCCAGCTCAAGCGCGCGAGCGCAAAGAACCGGTTTTCGCCACCTCGGCGGATGACGCTGTTTTACGAAGTCGCATCGTCGCGCTGTCGCCGACCATCAGTCCCGAAGAAGCTCAGCGGGTCGCCCAATGCGCCTACACCACGGGACGAGACTTGAAGCGCGAGTGGCGGGTCGTTTGGCCACCGGGTTTGCAGAACTTTCTCGTTAATACCGGACAGCGAAAGGGAGGTCTCTGTTTTCAATTTGCAACGGAATTGCTCCTTCGTCTGGACAAATTAAAGCTCCAGACTTTGGAACTGCATTGGGCGGAATCGTATGAGCGAACGGCGAGCGAACACAACGTCATCGTGGTGACAGCGGTGGGGCAGCCTTTTGAGAAGGGCATCCTGCTCGACAACTGGCGTTACGGGGGCCGCCTTATCTGGGGGCAGGTGACCGGAGATCCCGAATATCGGTGGAGGGAAAACAAAGCGGAATTCGCTCGAAGATTGACCGGAACCTTTCGTTACAGTCGCGATCCTCTTTAGCCCGTACGATGGCCTCCCCGCCTATGCGGGCTGGCGCCAGTCGCGGAGCCGGGTGCGGGGGCCATCGTGGTAAGCAACCTGCTATTTTACGGGCTGGAGGAACGACGAGCCCATGCAAACAAGTCTTGGCGCAACAATTTGCGTAGACGGCAATAATTACCAGAACGAGGAGAGCATGCCGGAAAATATCCGGCAGGCTTTTGAGGGCGCGGTAGCGAGCGCTTTGAAAGCCAAGCGGAGCTTTTTCGTCGGCCGGAGCGCGCGTTTTGTGGCGAAGCTCGACAGCCGGATTGTCTGCGATAGCGAGGAATTCAGTAACGTCGCCGAAATGCCGTCAGGCGCGCGGCGGGCCTATGAAGACGCGCTCGCGACCATTTTCCCTGGCTATATCGCAGAGCGGGTTGCGCAAGGCGAAGCTCGCCTTCAACGGAGGAACAAGCTTCTGGTCGCCTGCGCCAGTTTACTTTCCACTGCGAGCTATCTTTGGGTTCACGACTGCTTCAACACAAAGTTCCTCTTCCATTTCGTGCGGTTTCTCTGCGGTCAGGTGTGATTTCCGACCGGTTGGGTTGACGGACCAGCTGATTCAGCGGAAGCCTCTAATTCTATTTCGGGGTCCCAAGAACGAACTGGTTGCCCTCGCTGTCCTTGAATTTCGCAAAGGTGCCCCACGGCTGCTTTTCCGGCGGACCGTCGAACTCGACCCCGCGCGCCTTGAGTTCCTCGTAAGTCTTCTCCACATCGGGGGCGGCAAAAATAACGGGGGAAAACGTCCCGATCCGATCCTCCTGTCCTTTCATCGCAGCTCGATCCATCGCTGTTTTTCATCGAATGGCTGGTCCGTGATAATGGTGAAACCGAGTTTGTCCGTGTAAAAATCCAGCGCGCGATTCTGGTCGTGCGTCGGGATGGTAACGAATTTGATGTGCGTAATCATGGTGGGCAGATTAACTCCGCCGTCTCGCGGTGCGAGTGGAGAACGCGTTAGGCCAGCGGAAAGTATTGTCCGGTTATCGGTATAGCTGCTAGATTTGTATTCATGCCGCGTTTTCGCAGGACTGTGCCAGTGGACGATTACGTAATTGATGTGCTCATGCGCGATCTGGTCGCTCACGATCAGCAGCCATCTGCTTTTTTGGTCTACCTGTTTCTGTTTGGTCGCGCGGTGCGTCAGCGTTGGCGGCCAGTCGCCGCCAGCCTGCGCACGATCGCGGATGAAACAGGCCTCTCCAAGAGCGCGGTGCAGACCGCCCTGGAAACGCTGCGTTATCGCGAGCTCGTCCTGACCGTGCGCAAACATGCGACGGCGGTGCCGACCCATCGCGTCCTGCGGCATTGGAGCTCAACGAAATCCGTGTAATCCGTTATTGGCCCGGCGAAATTGGGACCGAATGGTTTCAGGGACCAGGGATATGCGTTGGGAAGTCGCCGAGGTGATTCGCCCTAGCGCGGGCCGTTAGGCTGGCTGGTCGGCTTTTTAACCGGCGTCGGCTTTGGCTTGGTAACGGTTCGCGTTGGGGCCTGCCGTAGAATCACGGGCGGCGGAGTGGGCGTCCTATTAGGGCCGACCACGGGCCCTTTTGGCCCCTTCCCGGGCGGGTTGGTGGTTGATGGCGGACGCTGGCCTGGCGGGTTGGTCGACGAGGGCGGCTGCTGACCTGGCGGATTCTTGGATGGCGGGGGGGTGCGGCCCGGAGGATTGGTCGACGACGGCGGTTGCTGACCTGGCGGATTGCTCGAAGACGGGGGCTGCTGACGTGGCGGATACCGTGGGCCAACGGGTCCCGTGGTTAATCCGCCCCCGAGATTAATCACAGGTAAAATGGGGAAGGTCGAGGGGCCGCTGGGAGGCGGTTGCGGCTGCGGTTGGTTGGCGGCGGCAATGATCAGGTCCCGGCTCGGCAACGGCGGAAAGTCGGTGATGAGCGGGTGCCTCTTCATGACGTCGTTCAGGTCGATGTTCACCGGTAACGGAACTGTGGTGGCGCCCGGGGGGACATCCACCATTTGCGCGGCTCGAACGTTTTGAAACTGCTTTGGATATTTGACCAGACCGATTCGAGCGCTTCCTTCCAGAACAATCAATTTGTTCCGGCCGCCTCGAGCAGATTCCACAATCACCGTGGTGCCGGTCACCGCGACAGTCACCGCGCTCGTTTTGATCCGCCCGCCGCCGGAGTCCTTCGGGACGCGCAGCAGAATGGAGCCGCTGTCCACCTGGACGTTGCGACCAGCCTTGTTGAAACTGAAGATCGTGTTGGCGCCTAACCGGGTAATGGTGAGATCGCCGAAAGTAAGTTCCGAACGCGATTCTCCTCCCGTCCGAACCCCGGTATCTTCCGCGACCCGGTCATTCAGGGTCGCTGCTCTGGCTGCCGCCTCCGCGGGCAGCAGTCTGACGTCGCGAATAATCTGGGTAACCTTGGCTTCCTTGTTCGAATCGGCCGCCAGGGCAAAGCCGCTTCCGAGCAGGATGGCCAGAGAACTGGACAGGATTTTGGTGTTCATCGGGCAGATGCTTTGGGGGCCACAGCATGACGAAATCGTGGCGAGTTTGTCGAGACGAAATAGGTTGAGGCACATCCGCCCGAGGTTCAGCAATTTCTTCGGATTTTCATGCGGGTCGCGGGGTCCGAGAGCCTGGAAAAAGGCGGAAGAACTTGTCGAATGGCAATCGACCGGCAAATTGCTCCCCATGCCACCGCCCACTTCAATCAAGGATGCTCTGAAGAGCGCTGCGCCCGCTCCGTCGATTCAGGTGCGCGGCTGGGTGCGAACCCGGCGGGATTCGAAGGATTTCTCTTTCATTGAGCTGAACGACGGCTCCTGCCTCAAGAATCTTCAGATCATCGCGAAGAACACGCTGCCTAACTATGACGCGGTCCAGCATCTGATCACGGGAGCGTCCATTGCGGTGCGCGGCGCGCTGGTCGCGTCCCAGGGGAAAGGCCAGAGTTGGGAAGTGGTCGCGGAGGAAATAGAAATCGTCGGCTCCTCGGACGATACCTATCCGCTCCAGAAAAAAGGTCACACGCCGGAGTTCCTGCGCGAGATTGCGCATCTTCGTCCGCGCTCAAATCTTTTCGGCGCGGTTTTTCGTGTTCGCAGCCGGCTGGCGTTTGCCATTCATCAGTTTTTTCAGGATCGCGGTTTCGTTTATGTCCACACCCCGATCATCACCGGCAGCGATTGCGAAGGCGCGGGGGAATTATTTCGCGTGACCGCGATCGATCCGAAGAATCCGCCGCGACGCGCCGACGGGGAGATCGACTATGCGCAGGATTTCTTTGCGCGTTCGACTTATCTCACGGTGAGCGGACAGCTTGAAGCCGAAGCGTTCGCGTGTGCGCTCTCAAAGGTTTACACCTTCGGACCGACGTTCCGGGCGGAGAATTCCAACACCTCGCGGCATGCCAACGAGTTTTGGATGATCGAGCCGGAGATGGCGTTTTGCGATCTGCAGGGCAACATGGATGTGGCGGAAGAGATCGTGAAATATCTTATTCGCGATATCCGGGAGCATTGCGCGGAGGACCTGGAGCTATTCGGAAAGTTCGTGGACAAGGAGCTGCTGACACGGCTTGATTTCGTCTTGGAGCGGCCCTTTCAGCGCATCACCTACACGGAAGCCGTCGAGCTCCTGATCAAGAGCGGGGAAAAGTTCGAGTTCCCTGTGGTGTATGGCGCCAACCTGCAATCCGAGCACGAGCGCTGGCTTACGGAAAAGCATTTCAAATGTCCGGTCACGGTTTTCGATTATCCGAAGGAGATTAAGCCGTTCTACATGCGGTTGAATGACGACGGGAAGACGGTGACGGCGATGGATGTGCTGGTCCCGGGCATTGGCGAGATTGTCGGCGGGAGCCAGCGCGAAGAACGTTTCGAAGTGCTGGAGGAGAACATCCGCCGGCACAAAATGGATCCGGCCGATTACAAGTGGTACCTCGACCTGCGGCGGTACGGCACCGTGCCGCACGCTGGCTTCGGGCTCGGCTTTGAGCGCATGCTGATGTTCGTGACCGGCGTGTCGAACATTCGCGATGTGATTCCCTTCGCACGCACGCCCGGCAGTGCGGAATTTTAGAGGACGGAATTCCCGTCATCCCGAGCGAAGTCGAGGGACCCCGAAGAGCGTCGAGCGACATGCCACGGGGTCCCTCGACTTCGCTCGGGATGACAAGACAAGGAGCAACAGAGTTGCCGGGACATTGGCATTCCCAAACCGCGTTTGGAGTGAGGGAACAACGGTTCGGAAAGGCAGAAAGGATTATCTCGTTGTCTCCTTTGTGACCTTCGTGCGAGAAATATCCCCATGAATCGCATCTCTCTCTTCGCCATCGCCCTCGGCGCAACCGGCATGCTCCTATCCGCACCGCAGTCCAATTCAGCCGAGAGCGATCTCGCTGACATCAAGGCCGAGATAACGAAGCAGCACGATGCGGCGGTCAAACGTCTCCAAGATTGGATCAAACTGCCGTCGATCGCAGCGGAGAATCTGAACTCTGCGGAAGGCGCGGAATACATGGCCAAGCTGGCGAAGGAGGCCGGGTTTCAGCAGGCAACCGTAATAAACACGGACGGAAAGCCAGGTGTCTTTGCCACGCTCGACGCGGGCGCGAAAAAGACCGTCGGTCTTTATTTCATGTACGATGTGAAGCAATTCGATCCGAAGGAGTGGACATCGCCACCCCTCGAGGCAGCACTGGTGGACAAGCCGGGTCTTGGCAAGGTTATCGTGGGTCGGGGCGCGGTGAACCAGAAAGGGCCGGAAACCGCTTTCCTCGCGGCGCTTCATGCCATTAAAGGCGCAAATAAGAAGATGCCGGTGAATCTGGTCATGGTCGCGGAAGGCGAAGAGGAAATTGGATCGCCGCACATTGGGCAAATCGCGCTCAAGCCTGAAGTGCAGGCGGCGCTCAAGAAAACCGTCGGCGTGTTCATGCCTTCCGCGTCGCAGGGATTGGATGGCGTCGTAACCGTTAGCCTTGGCGCCAAAGGGGTGATCGAGCTCGAACTGACTTCCAGCGGCGAGAAGTGGGGACGCGGCCCGGCCAAAGATATCCATTCGTCGCTCAAGGCAATGGTAGACAGCCCGGCCTGGCATCTGGTCAAGGCGCTGGACACGCTGGTCTCGGCGGACGGCAACGACATTACGATCGAGAATTATCCCAAGCCGAGGCCTCTGACCGCGGAGGAAAGCAAGATGATCGCCGACGCTTCCAAGCTGCAGAGTGAAGAGCAGCGCAAGAAGTCGCTCGGCGTGCAGCATTGGATCAACGATCTGCCGTGGGACAAGGCGCTGGAGCGGCTCGAATCCCAGCCGACCGTGAACATCGAAGGACTGGTGGGCGGATACACCGGGCCCGGCGGGAAGACCATCCTGCCTCACCAGGCTGTCGCGAAACTGGATTTGCGCCTGGCACCCGGGATGAAGGCGACGGAAGCACTCGCAGCTCTCAAAGCGCACCTGGCGAAGCGCGGCTTCGGCGATATCGACGTCAACATGACTGGCGGCTACGATCCGACGACGACTCCGGCGGACGCACCGCTAATCCAAGCGCAGGTGGCGGTCTTGAAACGCGCCGGGATCGACCCGGGGCTGTGGCCGTGGAACGCCGGTTCCTATCCCGGCTACGTGTTCACCAGCGAGCCTTTGAAGCTTGCCTCAGGGCATTTCGGTTTGGGACACGGCAGCGGCGCGCATGCGCCGGATGAGTATTACGTCATCGACTCGACCAACCCTAAGGTTCAGGGATTCGACGGCGCGGTAATGTCGTTCGTGGAATACCTTTACGAGCTCGGGAAATAGGAGGCGCTCAATCTCGTGTCGCGAGAACTATGCGTGTCATCCCGAGTCGCGTAGCCGACGAGGGACCCCGCACTAGTGATCGGTCACGCTGGCGACGAAGGTGCTTCGATTGCAGTTGCGAGGTCCCTCGCCGTCTGACGCGGCTCGGGATGACAAGCAGCTGCGACGTCGCGCTAACCTGACGTGATAGCCGGGCTACTTCTTCTTGCCTTCGCCGGGGCGGTAATCTTCGGCGGCGGCTTCGAACGCTTTCTCGAGGCCGACCATGTCTTCGCCTGGACGGAGGCTGTCGAAAGCTTCGGATTCGCGGCGCAATTCCTCTTCGGAATAATTGGCGGCCTTGATCGAAAGCCCGATGCGGCGCTCGACTTTGTCCACCTTGATGACGCGCGCTTCGACTTCCTGGCCAACCTTCAAGACGTCCTTCACCTTCGCGACGTGGTCTTCGCTTAGCTGGGAAATGTGGACCAGGCCGTCGATGTCATCCTGCAACTGCACAAACGCGCCAAAACTGGCGAGCTTGGTGACTTTGCCCGTAACGAGATCGCCGATCTTGTATTTGGAATCGATTTCCTTCCAGGGATCGTCGCTCAGCTGCTTGATGCCGAGGCTGATTCGCTGATTCACCTTGTCGATGTCGATCACGACGGCTTCGACCTCGTCGTTCTTCTTAAACATTTCACTCGGGTGATTGATCTTGCGAGTCCAGCTCAGGTCGGAGACGTGGATCATTCCGTCGATACCGTCCTCCAGCTCCACGAACGCGCCGTAGGCGGTCATGTTGCGGATGGCGCCCTTAACGTGGCTGCCAATGGTAAATTTCTTCTCGATTTCGTCCCACGGATTCGGTTCAAGCTGACGCAGGCCGAGCGAGATTTTCTGCTCTTCCTTGTTCACTCCAAGGACCACCGCTTCCACTTCCTGACCGGCGGTCAGGACATCGGACGGGCGCATGATGCGTTTGGTCCAGGACAATTCGGAAACGTGAATGAGGCCCTCGACGCCTTCCTCGAGTTCCACGAAAGCGCCGTAAGGAACGAGATTCGTAATCTTGCCTTTGACGTGCTGACCGGCGGGAAAGCGCTCTTCGATCTGATCCCATGGGTTCTTCTGCGTCTGTTTCAACCCGAGCGAGACCCGCTCTTTCTCCTTGTTGATATCGAGGACAACCACTTCGAGTTGCTGTCCCACTTTCAGTAATTCGCTTGGATGACCCAAACGGCCCCAGGTCATGTCCGTGATATGGAGCAACCCGTCCATGCCATCGAGATCGATGAAGGCGCCGAAATCGGTCAGGTTCTTGACGCTGCCCTGGACGATGTCGCCCACCTTCACGCCTTCGAGGAACTTCTGGCGCTTCTCGCTTCGTTCCTGTTCGATCAGCTCGCGCCGGCTCAGGACCACGTTCTTCCGGTCGTCGTTGATCTTGACGATTTTGAAATCGTAAGTGTTGCCGACAAACTGCTGCAAATCTTTCGGGGGAATGATGTCGATCTGGGAAGCCGGCAGGAATGCTTCCACGCCGATATTGACCATCAGGCCGCCTTTGACGACGGACTTTACCTTGCCCTTGATCAGGCCATCGCCAGCGAATACGGCGGCGATCTTGTTCCAATTCTGGCGATACGCGGCCTTCTCCTTGGAAAGGACGACCATGCCTTCGTCGTTTTCGAGCCGCTCCAAGAGAACTTCCACTTCGTCGCCTACTTCCATGGACTCGATGTCCTCGAACTCGGCTGATGGAATGACGCCTTCAGACTTATAACCGATGTCGACGAGGACTTCGCGGGGACGAATCTCGAGGATGCGTCCCTTGACGATGCTTCCTTCTTTGAACTCGCGGTATGATTGCGCGAGTAAATCCTGCATTTGCAACATGGCGGTAAGTTTTCTCCTGGCGGCGCAGTGGCCGATTTTCTGTCATTAGCGCCGGCGTTCATCGCCGGGCTTCCCCGCAGAAAAGGGGAGGCACATTAGTCACGTTCTCGTTAGAGGTCAACCGGAGGAAAAAGGGGGGGGATGCATGTCATCCCGAGCCGCACAGACGGCGAGGGACCCCCCAGTAGGTCAATGATCACCCAGGGAAGTGGCAGCATTTTCGGGAGTGTTCGCTACGAGCTGCGCGGAAGCGAAATTTGTGTGGCCTGATCCTCGGTTGAGAGGTCCCTCGCCGTCTGCTCGGCTCGGGATGACAACGCTTTGCGCTTCGGAGCCCTCCAAGGAGCTGCGGTTTACAAACTGCCGTTGGGGAAGGGGGGCGGTTTGGAAAGCGCCCCTCCTTGAGGCGCATCTTGAGCGCGGGAGATTTCTCCCCATAATAGATTTGTCCTTTGCGGTTGTTTGCTTTCGGGCACCCGGACCTCTTTATGAAGAAATTTTTCGTCCTATTTGCGGTCGTTGTCGTCTCTCTAATCTGGATGCCCGCTCTCCACGCCGTCTCCCCGGCAGAGCAGCAGCTCGCGGATGCAATCAAGGCGCCCAATTCCAGCGTCGTCCATCTTTGGGCCCCCTGGTGTTCGAATTGCCAGGCAGAACTGAAAAGCGGGGGTTGGCTCAAGACGATCAAGGCGAACCCGGAGGTAAAGTTCTATTTTGTCTCGGTCTGGAACGGCGGCGAAGATGGTCGCGCCGTGCTGGCGAAATACGAGGTCGCCGGCCAGCCCAATGTAACGATCCTGGCCGATCCCGGCCCGCGCCGCGGCGATGACAAGATCAAGCGCTTCCTCGATCTGCCGCTCAGTTGGATTCCTACGACCTTGATTTTCAAAGGCGGCGATCTGCATTACGGGCTGAACTACGGCGAGGTCCGCTTCGATGTGCTTCAGCAATTTCTCGCGGATAGCAACGCCGAATGGTAGGAGAGGTCCCGCCATGACCACTGCAACGCTTTCACCGCGCAGCGCCAGGTTGAAGTTCCGGCTCGCCGGCGGCGCCCAGCCGCTGATTCTTCTGCCCGTCGAGGTCAACGGGGAAGGGCCATTCGATTTTATTCTGGATACGGGAGCGGGAACGTCGCTGCTCTCCTCCCACTTGGGACACAAGCTCGGAGTCAAGATCATAGGTTCCAAGGAGGGCCAAAGTGCCGGCGGCGCGGTAGCCGTTTCGCTAGCCAAGGTCCGCTCTCTCGCGGTCGGTTCCGTGAAATTGGAGGATGTCGATGTCGGCCTGGTCGATCTCAGTCACATCGGCAAGGCTGTCGGAGCGCAGATTGACGGCGATCTTGGTTACAATTTTCTCAGGCATTTCCGCATCACGCTCGACTATCGGGCGAACGAGATCCGATTCGACGACCCAAAACGCTTCGAGCCGGTGGGCCGGTCGGCAGCTGTTACCGAAGTGCCGATGCGCCTGGCCAGCCCGGCCAAGCCGCTCCTTCTGGTGGACGTCCAAGCGAATGGACGGGGTCCCTTTCAATTTGCCATCGATACCGGCACCTCGACAACGGCCATCACCCCCGAATTGGCGAAAGAGCTTGGCGTTACAAGCTCACCGATCGGCGCCGCCACCACCGGCGGCGCTCAGGTCGACGTTACCGCCGGTGTCCTGCAGTCATTTCAGGTGGGGGACGCCCGAATCGACGATTCAACCGTGGTGGTAGCCGATTTCTTCGCCATGCTGAGCAACGCCCTGGGCGTGAAGCTTGATGGCATTGTCGGCTACAATTTCCTGCGCAATTACAAAGTCACGCTCGATTATCCGAACGAAACCCTCAGTCTGTTTAATCCATGATCGAGCTTTCGACTGTGCCTTCGGTGACGGGAGCTAGACCGCCCGCGATTCTTTCGCTCATCGGCGATACGCCACTGGTGGAAATCACCCGGATGGATACCGGGCCGTGCCAGCTTTTCCTCAAGCTTGAGAGCCAGAATCCGACCGGTTCCATCAAGGACCGAGTGGCCCTCTCCATGATCGAGGCGGCGGAACGCGATGGGAAACTGGAACCGGGCGGCACGATCATCGAAGCGACGGCCGGTAACACCGGCCTCGGCCTCGCCTTAATTGCAGGCGCCAAAGGATATCGCTGTCTCCTGGTCATTCCTGACAAGATGTCGCAGGAAAAAGTCGCGCACGTGCGCGCGCTGGGCGCCGAAGTCCGAATGACTCGCTCCGATGTGATGCGCGGCCACCCGGAATATTATCAGGATATGGCGGCGCGGCTGGCCGGGGAAATTCCGGGCTCATTCTACGTCAACCAGTTTGGCAATCCGGCCAATCCACTTGCGCACGAACGGGGCACCGGGCCGGAAATTTGGGAGCAAATGGGCCATCACCTCGACGCGGTCGTCGTGGGTATTGGTTCGGGAGGCACGCTGACCGGTTTGGGCCGTTTCTTCGAACGAGTGCAACCCAACCTGGAGATGATTCTGGCCGATCCGGTGGGTTCAATTCTTTACCCGTGGGTCAAGACGGGCAAGCTCGAGCAGGCCGGAAGCTGGGCTGTTGAAGGCATCGGCGAAGATTTCATCCCCGACATTGCGGACATGGGCTTCGTCGCGGACGCCTTCGAAATCTCCGACGCGGAGAGCTTCGCTGTTGCGCGCGAACTGCTGCGTAAAGAGGGAATCCTGGCGGGGTCTTCGTCGGGGACGCTCATCGCGGGCGCGTTGCGCTTTTGCCGTCAACAAACGAGCAAGAAACGGGTCGTCACCTTCGTCTGCGACACCGGGAACAAGTACCTCTCGAAGATGTACAACGATTTTTGGATGGCCGATCAGGGATTCGGACAACGGCCGGCGCAAGGCGATTTGAGAGATCTGATCAGCCACCGCTACGAAGCGGGCGAAGTGGTCTCGGTCGGGCCGGACGACACCTTGCTCACGGCGGTTGGGCGGATGCGGGCCGCGGATGTTTCGCAGGTGCCAGTGGTGGATGAAAAAGGACGGCCGGTGGGGATCCTCGATGAATCCGACGTGCTGATGAAAGTGCATCACGACTCCGAGCATTTTCGCCACGCGGTGAAAACGGCGATGACCGACCGGCTCGAAACGCTTTCGCCCGGAGCGAAGCTTCCCGATCTTCTGGGCGTCTTCGACCGTGGCCGCGTCGCCATCGTGATGGAGGGGGACAAGTTCCTCGGACTGATCACGCGGAGCGATATGCTCTCCTATCTCAGGCGCCAAATGCCCTAGGTGTGAAACTTGTTGGATCCGCTTCTGTAGCCGCCGCCCTGCGGGCGGCGAGGGAATTCGCCATAATTAGAAATAAAAATCGAGCAGACGCTTGCTCTCGCCGCCCACAGGGCGGCGGCTACAGCATCCGCGCAATCCGCGGTTAAGAAATCTTTCCCATGAAAAAACAGCACGACATCGCCACGCGCGTCATCCATGCGGGACAGTCTCCCGACCCATCAACCGGCGCGATCATGACGCCGATTTACCAAACCTCGACCTATGTCCAGGAGAGTCCCGGCCGGCACAAGGGTTACGATTATTCGCGCTCGATCAATCCGACCCGTAGCGCCTACGAGCGTTGCATTGCCAATCTGGAAAGCGGCACGCGAGGCTGGGCCTTTGCTTCAGGTCTGGCGGCCATGGCGACGGCGCTCGACGGGCTCGACAGCGGTTCGCACGTCGTGGTAAGCGACGATCTCTACGGCGGAACTTTCCGGCTTTTCGAGCGGGTCCGGCGTCGCTCCGCGAATCTGGATTTTACTTTCATCGACATGACGGACGCGGCGGCGGTCGAAAGAGAGATGAAGCCAAACACGCGCATGGTCTGGGTTGAGACTCCCAGCAATCCGCTCCTGAAGTTGATCGACCTGGAGGCCGTCGCGAAAATTGCGCGGGCCCACAACGCGATCTCCGTCTCGGATAACACTTTC
Organism: Verrucomicrobiota bacterium; assembly: GCA_003218305.1. Lineage (GTDB taxonomy): Bacteria > Verrucomicrobiota > Verrucomicrobiia > Chthoniobacterales > UBA10450 > AV80. The sequence continues at coordinate 841 of QHMY01000014.1, read as the reverse complement.
GCCAGCCCTTGGATCCAGCGGCCGATCGAATTCGGGTTCGATATGGTTATCCACTCGGCGACCAAATATCTGAATGGCCACTCCGACATGGTGGGCGGCGTCATCGTGGTGGGAGAAAACAAGGAGCTGGGTGATCAGATTGCCTTTCTCCAAAACGCGGTCGGCGCCATTGCCGGGCCGTTCGATAGCTTTCTGGCGCTGCGCGGACTGAAGACGCTCGCGCTCCGGATGGAACGCCACTGCGAGAACGCGATGGAAATCGCGCGCTGGCTCGAGACGGAGCCGAAAGTCGCATCGGTGAGCTATCCTGGCCTGGAAAGGCATCCGCATCATGCCCTGGCGAAGAAGCAGATGCGCGGTTTCGGGGGCATGGTTACGATCGTCTTGAAGACTGATCTCGCAGGAACCCGACGGTTCCTAGAGAACACGCATCTCTTTTCGCTCGCGGAAAGTCTCGGAGGCGTGGAAAGCCTGATCAATCATCCCGCACTGATGACGCACGGATCGATCCCGCCGGAAACCCGCGCGGCACTCGGGATCACCGACTCGCTGGTGCGGTTGTCGGTCGGAGTGGAAGATGTCGCCGATTTGATCGACGATTTGCGAACCGGTTTGGCGGCGATTTAGGAATGTGGGAGGGACCTCGGCGTCCCGACTGTCCCTGGATCGATGTCGCGGCACACAGGCCGCTCCCACATTGTTAATCGCGAGGTCGCGCTTAAGAGTGCGAACAACCTGATGGGCGATCGCGGCGCTCCCTTTTGCTCAGGCTGTTTCTTGATGAAACCTTACCTTTTTGTGCTGGCGATAATAGGCTCAAGCACAGACGACGAAGGCAGTG
>QHMY01000013.1 GCA_003218305.1 Verrucomicrobiota bacterium | reverse complement strand
AGACGATCGCGTTCACCAGTTCAACCAATCCCGAGGACCTGGCGAAGCAGGAGAAGAAAAAGCGCAAGGAAGAGGAGTTGAAGCAGGCGGTCGCGGCGGAAGCATCGGCCTCGCCGGGCAAAGACCAGGAGAAACAAAAACCTGCGGACGCCGCGGTGAAACAGGCGGAAGCCGACGCAGAGCGCGAAAGCGACATCCACGTGGTGACGCGCGCGGTGTATCGGGGAGACAATGAAGGCTATTACGATTTCAAACGCCCGCAGCACATCTGGGTCGTGCCGGCGCCGCGGAATGCCGACGAGAAGGTCCAGCCGAAGCAACTGACGACGGGCCGGTTCGATGAAGGCGGCGCCGTCTGGTCGAAGGATGGGGCACAGATCTATTTTGCGTCGCTCCATAACGACGAGCCGTATTACGACCGACCGAAGACCGAACTCTATTCGGTTCCGGCGGGTGGCGGCGATGCTACGAAACTGACGACGATCGATATGGATACGGGCGACTTTGGGCTGAGCCCGGATGGGAAACAGGTTGCCTTCATCGCGTCCACGACCCAGCCGGTGAATTCCTATACGCAGCCGGATTTATGGGTAATGGATCTGGTCAAGGACGCGAAGCCGCGCAATCTCACCGCCGGTTTCGACTGGGATGTCGGCGCGAGCGTGTTCGGAGACCAGGGCCCACCGCGGGGTGGAGGCGGGAACGTCCCGATCTGGGCGGTCGACGGCAAGAGCATCGTCGAGAATTTCGCGAAGGAGGGACAAACGAATATCGGCTCGTTCGATGTCGCGACCGGAGCCATGACCGAAATCACTAAAGGCAACCAAGCCATCGTGCGATTTCGCGGCGCGCCGGACACCTCCCGGCTGGTTTATTTTCTCTCCACGCCAACGAAAATCGGCGATCTTTTCTGGCTCGATCGGGTGAGCGGAGAGGCGCGCCAGCTGACCCAAAGCAACGACGAATTACTTGGGCAGCTCAATCTGACGGAGCCGGAGGAGATCCGCTACAAAAGCTTCGACGGGAAAATGATCCAGGCGTGGCTGCAAAAGCCGCCGGGATTCGATCCGGCCAAGAAGTATCCGCTCATTCTGAATATCCACGGCGGCCCGCACGCGGCTTACGGTTACATTTTCGCACACGAATTCCAGTGGATGGCGGCGAAAGGCTACGTGGTGCTCTATCCGAATCCGCGCGGGAGCACCAGCTACGGTCAGGAATTTGGAAACGTGATCCAGTTCCATTATCCGGGCGACGATTACAAAGACCTGATGCTGGGCGTGGATGAAGTGGTCAAGCGCGGCTATATCGACGCGAAGAAAATGGGTGTCACCGGCGGCAGCGGCGGCGGATTGCTCACGAACTGGGTGATCAGTCATACGGACCGTTTTGCCGCGGCCGTTTCGCAACGCGATATCGCGAGCTGGACCGACTGGTGGTATACCGCCGATTTCACCCTGTTTCAGTCGACTTGGTTTAAGGCGCCGCCCTTCCAGGATCCGGAGGACTTCAAGGCCCGGTCCCCGATCACGTACATCAACGATGTGAAGACGCCGTCGATGTTTATCCTGGGCGAGCACGACTACCGCACTCCTCCCGGAGCCGGAGGGGAACAGATGTTTCGCGCCCTGAAGTTCCGGAAGATTCCGACGGTGATGGTGAAGTTTCCGAATGAGGGGCACGAATTGTCGCGCTCGGGCGGGCCGTGGCATCGAGTCGAAAGGCTGCAGCATATTGTCGGTTGGTTCGACAAGTGGCTCATGGGAATCGCGAAACCCGAATATGATGTCGCGCCGGACGGCGATGTGCCGGGGAAACCGGCGGTCCCGCCAAAACCGAAGCCGTAAGGGAGGGGCGCGAGGTGGCTTCGCGGAAATCTCAGAGCAATAGAGTTCCTGTCATCCCGAGCGAAGTCGAGGGACCCGTGGCACTTCCGCCAGTTAGGCAACGGGGTTCCTCGACTTCGCTGCGCTCCGCTCGGAATGACTCAAAATCTATGGTCCCTGTCCGGCAGGGATGATGACAGCTCTCTCCTTATTCAATCTCCGGAGAGTTATCTTGTCGAACTCCCGTGACGATGCAGAATAAGCACGATGAGAATCCGACGGCAGGACTATCACGATATCGAGCGCATTATTGAGTTCGATTTCGTTCGAGCCACCGAGGCTGCGGCGCTGAATTCGCTGCCCTGGCTCGGGCGCGGTGAAAAGGAAAAAGCCGACGCTGCGGCGTGCGACGCGTTACGCGGGATGTTCGATCTCATGAACATCTGCGGCGAGGTCGTGATCGGTGAAGGAATCAAGGACGACGCGCCGGGGATTTTCAAAGGCGAACAACTCGGGACGTGGGTGCCCGGCTCGCCGCAGTTCGATATCGCCCTGGATCCGATTGACGGCACGACGAACATCTCGAAAGGCGCCCCGAATTCGATCAGCTGCATCGCGGCCGCGAGCCCGGAGGAGGGAGTCAAGGTCGCGCTGCGCGACATTCCTTCGTTCTACATGATGAAGTTGTCGTACGGCCCGCGGGTCGTGCAGTCCATGAAGATTAGCGGCCTCGACTCGATCAAGCTGGAGAGCCCGATCGAAGAGACCCTGCTCCTGGTCGCGCAGGCCCTGGGCAAACGGGTGCAGGACGTGGTCGTGACGATGCTGGATCGTCCGCGACACAAGGAAATCGTGGCCGAGATCCGGAGAGTCGGAGCGTCATTGCGAATGATCAGCGATGGCGACATCGCTGCAGCCATGGCTCCCTCCATCGCCGACAGCGGCATCGATATTTATTTTGGAATTGGAGGATCGCCGGAAGCCGTTCTGGCCGCGGCGGGCATCAAGTGCCTCGGGGGCGACATGCAATGCGTGATGTGGCCCCGGGACGAAAAGGAACGCAAGAGTCTGGTGGCGGAAGGGCACGAAGCGGATCTCGGCCGGGTGTTTTTTGCCGACGACCTGGCGAATGGCAAGAACATCATCTTTTGCGCGACAGGCATCAGCGACAGCGCGCTCTTGCGCGGGGTAAAATCGACCGGCCCGACGGCGACCACGTATTCAGTCCTGATGCGAGCCAAGAGCCGAACCGTGCGATTCATTCGGGCCTCGCACGACCTGCAATCCAAGACGATCCGGCTCCGTTCGGACAATCGGGAACATAGGATCTAGGCGACACCGGAAACCCGAAATCGGAAACCGGAAAGAAAAGCAACTCAACGAGATCTCTCCTCGACATCGGTGGGTTGGTCTGGTCAAATTTCCAAAACTACTTTATGAAAATACCCAAGACCGAGCTGGCGCCAGAGAATGGCTGTATCATCGACACGAAATGGAAAGTTGGCCCGTTAAGTTATCATGCCTGCGCCTCGGAGTTCGGGAAGGCTCCCGCGCCGGTGCACAATTCTCCGATGCCGGAACTGGTGATTTTCGACCACGTCGGATTTAAAGGTGCCGCCTGCCGCACCAACCTCAGTTTCCATTTTCTCGGCAATTTTTGGAACGACCGAATCAGCTCCCTCATCGTCGTGAGCGGCGTGTGGCGCTTTTATCGCGACGAATATTACAAGGGCGATCATTGGGATCTCGGGCCCGGATTTTACGAGTGCTTCTTCAAGGATCAGGGGCCGGATGATGTCATCAGCTCCTTCCAAGCCATCGAGTTGACGTAGCGCGATCGCGCGTCGTTCTGACGCTTCAAGCCGCCGTCATTTCCGCGACTGTCCTGGCGCAACCCCACGACAGAGTGAAACCGGAGCCCCCGTGGCCGTAGTCATGAATGAGGCTGCGGCCGTCGGATAGTTGCGCCCGCTCGACGCGAACTCCGGAACGGCGAAAGGGCCGGAGACCGACGCGTTCGGCGAGGACATCCGGTTTGTCGATATCGAGAACGCGACTGCATTCGTCCACGATCCGCGCCGTCGCGGCCGGATCGGCTGTGGCATCCTCGCTGACCTCGTTGGTCCCGCCAAAGACACAATCCCCGGAGCGCGGAATGGCGTACATGAGCGGGGGCCCATCACAGACGACTGCGTAAGGAAGGTCCATTTTCGGGACGAGGGCGACCTGGCCGCGGTGCGGTTCCAGATCGGAATCGTGAGCGAGTTCGCGGGCGCCAATGCCGGCGCAATTGATGATGATCTCAAAGGTGGGATCGACCTCCTCTAATTTTGCGAGCCGCTGGCCTGGGTGGATTCGACCGCCGGCTCCGCGGAACCGCCGGGCCAGATAATCGAGATAGATGGTTGTGTCCGTGAGCGGCGCCCCTAGGGCGAACCCGGACGAGAAGGCGGCGGGGATTTCGGAATTCAGCCGTCGCGCTTTGAGCGCCAGCGCCCATTCCGGGATTTCGATTTCACCGGTGAGCGAAAAATGCCGCAACTCGAGGATCGAAACGCCGCTGGCCGGATCGTCGGCCAGATCGTTCAGGGTGCGGAAGGTCTCCAACGCCCAGGGAATGATCCGATCGGAAGGCTCGGCATCGTATGGATACCAAATCGCGGCGGCCGCAGCTGAAGTGGTCTGCTGTCCGACGTCGCTGGCAAAGATTGAGACGCGCTCCCCGCGTTCGGCCAGGGCGACGCCGCAGGTCAGGCCGGACACGCCCGCCCCGACGATCGCTATCGCTCTTGCCATGCGCGATGTTGCGAGAGCTGTGCGTTCTCTGCCAACGAAAATCGACCGGGAGCGAGGGGCGTTCCCAGGAGAAAAAGGCCCTACCAAACCGCTCGTAGGCGAGGCGATTCTCGGTTAGAGTTAACGCGATGGTAGCGCTAAACCGGGATGGATTGACGGACAAGATTCTCGCCGGCGAACGGATCGGGCCGGAGGAAGCCCTCGAGCTTTACCGGTGGCCCCTCGAAGCGCTGGGGGTGCTCGCCAATGCACGGCGCGATCTGGCGAAAGGGCCCAGCTACGATCAACGCGGTCGCGAGATCGTCACTTACATCGTCGATCGCAACATCAATTATACGAACGTCTGCAATGTTTACTGCAAGTTCTGCGCGTTCTATCGGACCGAGAAAGATTCCGATCACTATGTGCTGAGCCAGGAGCAGATCGATCAAAAGCTGGACGAACTTTCCGCCGCGGGCGGTGTTCAAATCCTGATGCAGGGAGGCCACCACCCGAAGCTCTCCTTCGATTGGTACCTCAATCTTCTCCAGCATATCCGGGCAAAATATCCGCACATTAATATTCACGCGTTCAGCCCGCCGGAGCTTCAACATTTCGCCCATCTTTTCTCCATGCCGCTGCGCGAAGTCATCGCTCGATTCAAAGAAGCTGGGCTGGGGTCGATCCCCGGCGGGGGCGGCGAGATCCTGGTGGACCGGGTGCGAGAACGGATCGCGCCGTTGAAATGCAAGACCGACGCCTGGCTGGAAGTGATGCAGATTGCGCATGAGCTCGGATTGAACTCGAGCGCGACGATGATGTTCGGGCACGTCGAAACGATCGAAGACCGGATCGAGCATCTGCAGCGTTTGCGCGACCAGCAGGACCGGAGCGGCGGATTTACCGCTTTTATCTGCTGGACGTTTCAACCCGAAAACACCGTCCTGAAAGTGGATCGGCCCACGGGCGTTTCGGAATACCTGCGCATGCAGGCGCTGGCCCGCATTTTCCTGGACAATTTTCCGAACCTTCAGAGCTCGTGGGTGACCCAGGGGCCGCAGATCGGCCAGGTGGCGCTCAAGTATGGCGCGAATGACTTTGGATCCGTCATGATGGAGGAAAACGTCGTGAGCAGCGCCGGGACGACTTTTCGCCTGCAATCGGAGCAAATTGAGGACCTGATTCGCGATGCCGGCTACGAGCCCCGGCGCCGGAATAATTGGTACGAGCTCTTGAATTAGTGCCGACCGATGCGTTCTTCTTCATCCCACGTCCTGTCTTTCAGCCAAATCGCGCCTTGACGATACCCACGTTCGTACCCATCAATACCGCCTGCGCCGCGTCGGATCGGAAGACGCCCCGGGGACTTTACGCTATGAAACACTTTGTCGGATCAATTCGTCTTCCAGCCTTAGCCATCGCTTTCGCGTTGGTTTTCGCGTTCCTGGGAGGCGTTTCAGTCCACGGACAGAATCCACCACCGCAGGGACCACCGCTTATCCGTCAGGTCGAGATCCAGTATGTTGGACCGGCAGTGGTTTCGAAGGAGCGGATTTTGGCCCAGATTCGGACCAAGGCCGGCCAGCCTTATTCCGAATCGCTAGCCGAACAGGATATTCGCGGGCTTTACGCCACGGGCGCGGTCCAGAACGTCAGGATGTTCGCCGAGCCCCAGGGCGATGGGGTGAAGGTCGTGATTGTTCTCCAGACGCGCTCGCTGGTGAACGAGATCGAAATTGTCGGTGCGACAAAGATCAGCGCCAAGAGCCTGCGCAAGCGCATCGATTTGAAGATCAACGCCTCCCTGGGCGAACAGGCGCTCGAGGAAGGCCGGCAAAGAATCATCGAGGCTTATCAAGCGAAGGGCTTCACCAATATCGAGGTCACCTACCGCATCGATACGGATGAATCGCGCGGGACCTCCCGCGTGATCTATACAATCAACGAAGGGCAGAAAGGGACGATCCACGCCGTTCAATTCGAGGGGAACACCAAGTTCAGTGACAAGGTCCTGCGCAAGCAAATTAAGACCAAGGGCAAGACGCTCTATTCCTTTATCGACAAATCCGGGCGGCTCGATGAGACGCAGCTCGAACAGGATGTCAATTCCGTCCGCGAATGGTATCAGGATCACGGCTACATCGATATCGAAGTGAAAGAGGTCCGGCGGGACCGCGTGAAGGACAAGATGACGATTGTGATCGTCCTGGCGGAAGGGGACCAGTATCACGTCGGTAAACTGTCGATTACCGGGACCAAGGTGACGAGCGCGGAGAAGGTGCGCGCCCTCTTAAAAATGAAAGAGGGGAGCGTTTACTCGCCCAAACAGATTCGCGACGATTCGAAAAAAATCGCTGATGCCTACGGCAGCGGCGGCTACGTGGATCTGCAAGTGACGCCGCAGGGCGTGCCGGCCGGCCACGACACGATTGACGTCAAATATACGATTGAGGAAGGCGCCCCTTCGTTTGTCCAACGGATCAACATTGTCGGCAACACGCGCACCAAGGACAAAGTGATCCGGCGGGAAGTGTTGATCTCGCCGGGCGATATCTTTAACAGCGTGCGGGTCGAGACGACCAAGAAGCGGCTCGATAACCTCGGCTACTTTTCGAAGGTCGAAACCTACCCGGACGATACCGGAGTGACGTCGCGCAAGGATCTCACGATCCAGGTGGAAGAGAAACGCACCGGCTCGCTCAACTTCGGCGCGGGCTTCAGCACCGTGGACAATCTGGTTGGGTTCGTCGAAATGACTCAGGGCAATTTCGACCTGCTGAACTGGCCAAACTTTACGGGCGGAGGCCAAAAGTTCCGGACGCGCCTCCAGTACGGCACCAGTCGAAAGGATTTCATTCTTTCGCTGACGGAACCCTATTTTCTCGATCGGCGTCTTTCAGTCGGGGGCCAGGTCTTCTTTACGGAGGCCGACTACCTCAGCGACATTTATTCCCAGCGGCAGTATGGCTTCTCCCTCGATACCAGGAAGGCGATCGGATCATTCGCCGCGGTGAGCCTCCAGTATCGTCTCGATACCACGGAACTGTTCGATATTTCGCAGAACGCTTCCGCCGCGATCCGGCTCGAACAAGGAGCGGTGGTGAAAAGCCAGCTAACCCCGGCGATCATGATCGACACCCGCGACAATCCGTTCTTGAGCAGGCGCGGAACACGCGCGGTCTTCACGCCTTTTATTGCGGGAGGATTCCTCGGTGGGGACACGCAAATTTACGGACTCAGTTTGGAAGCCGCGCATTTCATCCACCTTTGGAAGGATAGCATCCTCCAATTTCAGGGAGCGATCGCGACAGTCGAACCATGGGGTGACGGCCATTTCGTTCACATTTACGACCGGCTCTTTCTCGGCGGCTCGAACGATTTGCGCGGGTTCGATTATCACGATGTGAGTCCCCGGGATTTCAACGGCGAGCCGCTGGGAGGCCAATCGATGGCCCGGTTTACCATTGAATACACGATGCCGATTATTGAAAAAGCGCGCGCCGCCGTCTTCTACGATACGGGCTTTGTGAATGCCCCCTCGTGGGATTTCAGCACAAACCATCTCGTCTCGGACATCGGTGTCGGTCTGCGACTTGACCTCCCCATTGGTCCGATTCGAATCGATTACGGCATTCCCATCCAGAAAGACATCTACGGCGGAAACGGCAAATTCAACTTCAACGTCGGTTACCAATTTTGAACGAATGACCCCAAGGGGGGTCTAACCCCTTTCCATCAGACTCTTTTACTTTTATTATGAAGAAACTTCTCATTCTCGCGCTGGCCACTGTGATCGCTTTTCCGGCGGCGAGTTTTGCTCAGGGCACTCTTAAAATTGGCACGGTCGACATGCAGCGCGCCTTCAAGGAATACAACAAGACCAAGGACGCGGAATCGAAGGTCAACGACGCGAAGAACGCCGCCAAGAAGGAGTTCGACGATCGCACGGAATCGTACAAGAAGGCCCTGGACGAGATCAACAAGCTCAATCAGCAGCTCGATGCGCCAGCGTTAAGCGCGGATGCCAAGGCAACAAAGGCCAAGGAGCGGGATGAGAAGATCGCGAACATCAAAAACATGGAGCGCGAGATCAACGAGTTTCGTCAGACCCGCGAGCAACAGTTGCAACAGCAAGCCATGCGGATGCGGGAAGGCATCGTCAAAGAAATCACTGACGTCGTCCTGGAGCGGGTGAAGACAAATGGGATGGACCTGGTTTTCGACAAGTCGGGCTTGAGCACGAACTATGTTCCCATCGTCCTGTATTCCAGGGATGGGGCTGATTTCACCACCGAGATAATCACGGCGCTCAACAAGAAAGCGGCGTCCGCCCCTCCCGAAAAACCGGCCTCGTCGCCGGGGACCAGCCCTGCCAAACCACCCACCAAGCCCTGATCGGCTGACCTTTTGTGAAGTGAAAAACACGCGGCGCGTCCGCGTGTTTTTTGTGGGCCCACCCCACCACCGGCAGAGTATCGCCGTTCGAACTGGATGGCGGACCCCCGTGGGAAATAATCTGTGAGACTGGCCGTGCGGAACGTCCTGAACATTCTAGCGTTCGTTCTCTTGTTTGCCGGCAACGCCCTGGCTGCCAAGTGGGAGACAACGTTAACCAGTTCTTCGCCTCCCAGTTTCCCGGAGCCACGCCCCATGCGGGCCAAGTACATTTTCGGTTGGAGCGGCTTTTCGGGAGCGATGGCTGAGGTACGGTTAACGAAGCCTTCGGCTGACCGATTGCAATTCGAGGGCACCGCTCAAACAATCGGGTTGGCCCGGACGCTTTGGAAATTCGACGCGACGCTGAGCTCGAGCGCCAACCCCGAGACATTGCATCCCCTCGAAATGAAGCAGGTCGAAAATGTTCGGAACAAGAAGACCGTGACAGTTTTGTCTTTTGATTCAACCGGCGTCACTTCAAAGGAAACCGAAACTCCGGGCCAGAGCGGGGGCCCAAAAATTCGACGCTTCGAGTCAACGCAGCTCTTCGATTTATATTCGGCTCTGCTCTATTTGCGCAGCCAGCCGTTGCAGGAACGCAGCGTGCAGCGAATTCTCGTTTACCCGGCCACCTCCGCTTACGTGGCGACGGTCACTGTTCTTGGCCGGGAAAGGCTGACCGGCCCGTCCGGAACTTATAATGCCATCAAACTCGACCTTCAGTTGAGCAAGGTGGGAAAAACCGGGGAACTCGAGCCGCACCGGAAATTTCGCCGCGCTGCGGTCTGGATCTCCGACGATTCCGACCGGCTTTTGTTGAAAATTCAGGCGCAGATTTTTATCGGAACCGTCTTTGCCGAACTTCAATCCGTGGAATTTGGGAAGGCCAGGCCGGCTTCCCGCTCGGAGTAACTGAATTCACCGTCGGTTCGCGCCGGACAAGTTGGCGGCGACTGGAGTCTCCTGCTCCCGCAGCGCGTCCCGATAACCCTTCACTCCAGCAGTGATGGCGGCCGCGATCTGCTCGCGGTAGTCCGCGGTGGCGAGTTTGTTTTTTTCGTCCGTGTTGGTGAGAAAACCGCCTTCCACCAGGACGGCCGGGTGGCGCACGTTCGCGATGA
>QHMY01000012.1:1781-13526 GCA_003218305.1 Verrucomicrobiota bacterium | reverse complement strand
AATATTGAGGCTCTCGTCGCGCTCGGGATCGATGGCCGGATCTTTGGTTCCGTCATCGGAGCCCGTCGAATCTGAGTCGGCGTCGGAAGCGGCTTCAGGGGCAACCTTCTTCTTCGAGGTCGCGAGTTTCGGGGGATAAGTGATGACCTGGAGGTTGGGCTTATCGACGTTATCGAGGGTGACCCGATAGATTTTCATCTCTTCCGTCTGGCGCGCGAGACGGTCTTTCGTGCGCGTTTCCTTGCGCACCTTGTCCTCATCCATTTCCGCGCGGCGGACGTCTTCATTCAGCGAAATATGATTATCATCCAGGCGCTGGCGAAGCCGGTCCATGTCCTCCATAACGTAGCGAAATTCCGGGTTGGCTTGGACGCGGGTTTCGGAACGGCGTTTCAGTTCATCGACAAAAAGTTGATGATTGCTATCGGACCATTTGGTGAAACGAGCCCGCGGCACTTCGTCGTAGGGAAGACAATTCTTCAGCGCGCCTTCGCCATATTCAGGAAGATCACACCGGCCACCCGATAGAACTTCTGGATGGTCAACTTCAGCGCGCCGTCCTCCTGCGAACGGCTGCCGAGCAATGAAGTAAACCGGCCGATTTCCAGGATCGTTTGCACCGTGCCTTTGCCGAAGGTGTTCTTGTCCCCCACGATCAGGGCCCGTCCGTAATCCTGGAGAGCGGCCGCAAAAATCTCGCTGGCGGAGGCGCTCTGCCGGCTGGTCAACACCACCATCGGACCGCCGTAGGCTATGCTCGGATCCGGATCGCTCGAGACCACGATGTTGCCATTCGAACCCTTCGTTTGCACGATCGGTCCCGATTTCAAGAAAAGCCCGGTCAGCGCGATCGCTTCCTCGAGCGAGCCGCCGCCATTGCGGCGAAGGTCAACCACCAGCCCGGCGATGTTCTCCTTCTTCAACCGCTTGAGCAGCATGAGCACATCCTTGGTCGTGCTCTTCTGATGCCGATCCATGTCGGCGTAAAATGAGGGAAGGGTGATCCAACCTAATTTCACTGGCTCACCGTTTTCGTCCTTCTTGATGATGATGTCGGCGCGCGCTTCCTGGTCCTTGAGCTTAATCTCATCGCGCACCAGCTCGATCGTTTTGCGCTTCGAGGGATCGGGCGCGTCCGCCGGAATAATCATCAGCCGGACCTTGGTCCCCTTCTTTCCCCGGATTTGCTCGACGACCTTGTCGAGACGCAGGTCCCGCACGTCGCTGAACTCGCCATTGCCCTGCGCCACCGCGCTGATGCGGTCGCCTACTTTCAAACGGCCGTCGGTTTGGGCCGGCCCGCCGGGAACGAGACTCTCGATCTTGGCGTAGCCGTCTTCCGTCCGGAGCATCGCGCCGATCCCGACGAGGGAAAGCCCCATGTTAATGCTGAAGTTCTTCAGGTCGGCTTTGCTCAGATATTCGGAGTGCGGGTCGTAAGCCTGCGAAAGCGCATCGAGAAACAGCTTTACCTGTTCTTCCTTGTCCTGTTCGTGGACGTTGCGGGCGAGACGATCGTAGCGGCGCGCGATGAGTTGCGGGCCCGGCTCGATCGGGTGTTCGCTCAGGTGTTCCTGGAGCAGCTCGCTCGCAATGCGTCCGCGCCAGATCTCATCAGCTTCCGCCTCATCCTTCGGCCAGGGCGCTTTCTGTCGGCTCAACTCAATGGTCCCGTCCTTCTTGAAATCGACCGGCTCCTTGACCAGGGCTTTGATCTTCGCCACCCGGGCGTCGACCCGCTTGGTATAGAGATCATAAACCTCGTAGGCCGGTTTCAGGTTCCCCAGCAGCACATCGTCGTCCAACGACGTCGCATACTTGGCGGTGAGCGCATCGATATCGTGTTGGGTGAAAAAGAGATGGCTGAAATCGAGCAGCTCGAGATAGGTGCGAAGGAATTTCTTGGAAACCTCGTCGTTCAACGGCTGGTGGGTGTAGTGGCCCTCTTCCAGGAGCCTTCCCACGGAAACCGCCACCTGCTCGGTGTCGGATTTGGCCTGGGCCTGGGTCGGCACCGCCACCACCGCGAAGGCGAACAGGACGGCGGAGAGCGCGAAGGTGCGGAATGAGGGCTTCATTTTGGAAAAAAGGTCACGAAAACTCGCAGAGTTCGGCCTGAACGCAAGAAAGCGGGGAATTGGCATCGATTTGTAGTAGATGAGACAACAGGAACGCCTGAACATTCAAAGAACGATCGGGATTGGCGCCCTTGATGCAGTTTTCGTTCCCTTGGTAGCCGCGGTCGGCGCACGCGGATGTCGGCCATGGGATTTCGATCTTGGCCGGACAGCGACCGCAGCTACAGTTACGCGTGGCTAGCTACGAAACGTTCTGCGGCGGGATATTTGAGACGAATTGTTACCTGCTCCAGGCGCCGGAGGGTTTGATCCTATTTGACGCGCCGGATGGCAGTTGCGACTGGCTGGTGTCACAGGGCGTAGAGCCAAAGCTGCTCCTGCTCACGCATGGCCATTTCGACCACGTCCCGGATGTAGCCAAAATAAAGGGGCGCTTCGATTGCCAGATCGGGTGTCATCCCGAAACCGCGCCGATGATTTCCGATCGGGATTTCTTTCGCAATTTCGGGTTCGAGCTCGAAATCGAGCCGGTTCAGCCCGATTTCCTGATCGAGGCAACGCCGGCGCGCGATTTTCTCGGCCTGGAGATGGAGGTCCTGGAAGTGCCGGGGCATTGCCCGGGGAGTTTGTGCTTCTTTTTACGGAAGGACCAGCTGGTGATCGGCGGCGATGTGTTGTTTGCGGGCGGGGTCGGCCGCTGGGATTTGCCGCATGGAGACGGCGAGCTGCTCTTCGAAGGCATCAAGACGAAACTGTTTCCCCTCGGCGACAACGTGACGGTCCTGCCCGGTCATGGTCCGCCGACCACGATTGGCGTCGAGCGGCGGACCAATCCCTTTGTGCGGTAGCTGCCTTTCATAACGCCACGCGCGCTCTTAGGTGTCATCCCGAGTCGCGCAGACGACGAGGGACCCCACATTAGGTATGTCACGTTCTGCAAGGGCCGGTGTAGTCCTCGCTCCACGCCGTCCTCCGGATCGCAGTCATCTCGGACGCTTGCGAGGTCCCTCGCCGTCTGCGCAGCTCGGGATGACAGGCATTTTAAGACGCGAACGCTCTCTTCACGGCTTCAGATGCTCGAATCTTCTTCAGATAGTTGAAAAGTGTGCGCGGCTCCGGGCGACGCTGAAAGAGCGCCACGTGTCCATCGGGACGAACCAAGTAGAGAAACGGGCCCCGTGCGCCGTAGAGACGCGCGAAATCTCCATACAGATCTTCGAGGCACTCGGCCGGTGGCGTAGAGGTGACGTCGGGTGTGACAAGAAACGGCCGGACGCCCAGGGCCGAGAAGGCCCCGGCTATCTTCCCGACATTCTTGCCGGGGCCGAGCAACGCAATCATCCCGAAGGTCCCGATCAGCTGAAACAGCGAAGCCTTTTCGCCGCCTCTCTTGAAAACGACGTCCGGCGTCCGATCCCCGGCGCGCACCTGAACCCGCGAAAAGATCGCATCGGAATGGACCGAGAGGCTCCGGCCGCGATAATTCATCTCGAGCTGTGACACTTTGGCGAAGAGCAAGCGTTGAGCAAAGGCCGTCCCGATGACCGGAAATACGATCCACTCGCGCACGAAGCGGAGCACTGGATTCATCGTGAAAACCAGGTTCGACGCCGCGCTCGTTTCACGGAGAACGGTGTGGGCGATTGGCTTCCGTTCGTCATCGAAAGTGTCGAGCAAGGAATCGGGTGCGCCATCGCGCAGAACCATCGAAAGCTTCCAAGCGAGATTACTCGCATCCTGGATTCCGGTCGCGATGCCCTGACCACCGAGCGGACTGTGAATGTGGGCGGCGTCGCCGGCGACGAAAACACGGCGGTCGCGAAAACGGTCGACCATGCGGGCGTTGATCCGAAAATCGCTCAACCAGACTGGATCGCGAATGAGCACGCCACTCTGCGCAATGCGTTCGGCAGCCAGCTGTTGGACCAATGACAACGTCACCTCGTCGTCCAGCGAGGCAGCCTCATCGTGCGCGCGTTCGATGATCAACCGCCATTTTTGTGCACCGAACGGAAGCGCGCCGAACACGCCATCGCGATGAAACCAGGCGTGGACTTCGTTTTCCGGCAGGTCCCAATCGATCGTCACATCCGCGAGGAGAAAACGCATCGGCATGGTCGTGCCGGCAAAAGAAAACCCGGCCTGTTTCCGGATAACGCTGTGAGCGCCTTCGCAGCTAACGAGGAACTTCGAGACAATCGCTTCCTCGCCACCGTCCTCGTTGCGGGTCCGCGTCCGGACCTCATCCAAACTTTGTTCGAATCCGACCAGCTCGCGACGACGCTCAACCGCCTGTCCCCGTGCCAGCAGGGTTCGCTCCAGAATTTCCTCCGTATCGCTTTGCGGGATAATGAGCATCCGCGGCTGACACGCGTCATGCCCGGCCTGATCAGGCGGCGGTCGGATCGGGAGCCTGAGCAGCCTTTTCGCGCCCGACCGAAAATTCACCGCGCGGATATCGCTGAAGCCGCGAGCATGGAATTCATCTTTGATCCCGAGGATCGCGAAAACCTCCGAGACCCGCGGCTGTAGTCCGAGCGCTTTCGATGTCACCGAACGCTGCGCTTTCTTCTCCACGATCCGAAAACGAACGCCGAAACGTTGCAATTCGAGCGCCAGGGCCAGGCCAACAGGCCCGGCGCCGGCAATCAGGACTTCGGTATCCGCTGACGTAGCATCACGCACAGCGCCATCTCATCACGATTACGATGCCGCAACAACTCGCCTCAACATCTTCCGCTTCCCCTTCCTCTGATTCCCGGGGAGAAAGAGAGAGTCAGAGGGAGAGCTAGCGGAAGACGAAGAGTGGAATGCCGAGCCCCGAACGGGACTCGCTCCAACTACGCCAGGTTCTCCAACGCCGGAGACAATGGTTCGAGACCATCCATCTCGCTGACGAGGGAACGCAATGAAGTCATTGCGGGGGGGACGTAACCAAGGAATGCCTTGTTGTCTTTGACCGTCGCGGCAAAACCATAGAAGCCGAGCGCCTGCATCAGGCGTTGAACGCCGCACAAGCAAAAGACCTCGCGGAACTGCGGCGACACCGGCAGACACGCGGACGCCCGCTTTTCCTCATACGCCTTCAGAAGCTCCTCTCGCTCGGAGCGCGAGAAACTGACGTAGGGATCGAAAAGAAGTGAGGCCAGATCATACTCCGCCAGCCCTGGCCGCATCCCTTGAAAATCGATCAGGTGCGCCTGCGCGTCGCGAATGATGATGTTTTGCGATTGGAAATCGCGATGGACGATCACGCGCGGAAGTTCCGCGAGGCGCTCTGCCATCTCAGCCAGAGCCGGCAGCGCCGCCAGGTCCGAAAGCGCGTTCTCGTCCACGCCGAAATAACTGCCGAGGCAATTTTTGAAAAAGTAACTCTGCTCCCAACGATAAAGCGCCGCATCGAACGCTACCGGCAGATTTTCTTCGATTGCGCGGCTAGCCTCTGCCTGTAGGCAATGCAGTTTCACGACTTCATCGAGCGCCGACTCGTAAAAGGCCCGGCGCACCAGCCAGCTTTCCTCGCGAAAACTCCAAAGATCGGCCTGCCCGAGATCCTCGATCCAGATCAGACCCTCTTCGGCGTCGTGAAAATAAATCCTGGGCGCGCGAATCTTGTGCTCGGCGAGAAACTCCGCGATTCGGACGTAGTGCCGGTTCTCTTCCCGCTCGAAGCCATACTTCACCAGGATGATCGTCTGCTCCGGCGAACAGCGGACCCGGTAAAATTTCCGATCGGAGCCGCCCTTCTCGATCGGCGTGATTTCGACGCTCGCTTCGTCCAGCCGGGGGAAATGTAGGCGCGTCTGGCGGAGCAAACGGGCGGTCCTGGCGGATTTAGAGGTCGACGTCACTATGGTGGCCTTCTGCCTTTCGATGGGAGCGGACAATACAATTACGAAGGTGAGAGCGCGAAGCGATTTCTGCGCCCGGCCAAAGAATTGTGTTTTCCAGGATCGCCTCCGCCCCGACGCGGCAACCAGCGCCTACCGCACAGAACCCGGAAAGGCGAGCGCTGGGGTCCACCACCGCGTCCGCCGCGATCTCCACCGGCCACTCCCGCGGACTGACGTACGACGGTTTCCACCGCTCCTCCTTGATGGCCCGGTGGACTTCAAGGTATTCGGCGCGAGAGCCGATGTTGAACCACCTGCCATCGTCCAGAACCACCCCGCCGATCTGGCCGCCTTGCCCGATCCATTCCGCCAGAACGGAAATGTATGAGAGATGTTGCCCTGGCGGAATCCGCTCGAAAATCGCCGGCGCCCACACGGCAACCCCCGCGAAATCATACCGGCCCTGACGGCCGTATCGGCCTGCCAGGTCCACGACGCGGTTGCCTTCCAGGGCCACGTCCGTGCTGTGCTTTGTTTCGCGCAAGGCGAGGGTGACGTCGTTTCCAGCGCGGAAATGTTCATCGATCAGCCCTGTGATATCGAAGTCCGTCAGTAGATCGCCGCTATAAGAAATAAAAGGCTCCGACTTTAGGAACCGCTCCACATTCTTGATCCCGCCGCCGGTCCCGAGAATTTCCGGCTCGTGCACCAGTCGGACCGAGCTTTCTCGATAATTCCCTTTCGCAAACAATTCGTCGAAAGCGGAGGCGCGATGGTGGGTATTGATGACAAACGATTCCACACCCGCCTGGATGAGGTGATCGAGGACGAAGGTGATCAGCGGCTTCTGGAAAATCGGCACGAGCGGCTTCGGCAGATCATCGGTCAACGGCCGCAGCCGCGTGCCCAACCCGGCGCCAAGAACGAAGGCCTGGGTGATCATAAGTTCCCGTAGCCGTCGCGCAATCCAAGCGCTTCGCACCGCGAAGCGACTCCAGCACCAGAGCTTGTGCTCCGGCGCCACTCTGATAAGACTTGAACCATGGCAGAAGAGACGATCTGGCGGGGCCCGTCCTCGCAGTTAAAAAACCTGGGCCTTTTTATTTTATGCGGATTGTTCTGCTGGCTCATCGTGCCGATCTTCATCGCGCTCACCCGGTATCTTCAAACGAAAAACAACGTGTTCGAACTCACGAGCGAACGGCTGAAAATGACCGAGGGCATATTCAGCAAGGTCACCGAGACGCTCGAACTCTATCGCGTGAAGGACATCGAGGTGCGACAACCGTTTGTCTATCGCATGCTTGGCGTGGAAAACATTCAGGTCAACACTTCGGATTTATCGTCCCCGGTTATCATGCTCGAAGCGATTCCCCAAAAGATTGGATTGGCCGATAAACTCCGCAATCAGGTCGAAATAATTCGGGTCCAGAAGAAGGTGCGCGAAATCGATCTCGAATAATCCCCTGTAGCCGCGGCCCTGTGGGCCGCGTGACCGTAGAAAAGGATTAGACACGTGTTCCCGCGCGGCCCATAGGGCCGCGGCTACAGGAAGACGCGTCAGTTCTTCAAGTAGAGCGAGTTCGTCCCGAAATCGATGATGGCGTGATAACGGGCCAGCGTCTCCGAGCCGAGCAAACCGGCTACCGGCGGCGAAGCCTGGAGTAATCCGCCATGGATCAACCGCTCGAGATTGATCACCCCTACCTTGTGGCTTTGCATGTCCATCGAGCCGATCGAGAAACGATTGATATTCGCGAGACGGACCCGGCTCTGCGCCAGATTCACCCCCACTGACCGAAACTTGGTTTGGTGCAGAGGGATGTTCATCCGTTGGACAAACTGGGAATGGAGCAGCGTGGCAAACGCGCCGGTGTCCACCATCAGCCTCGCTTTGGTGCCGTTGACCGCGCCATCCACATAAAGGTTATAGCCTTCGCTTTCCCGCATGCGCACGCGCCGATAGCCGCGGAAGTTGAACCCTGGGACCGAGCCGGAGACGTGAGGATCGATCTTTAAGACGAGAATCATCCGGTCGTAATCGAGCACGGCCTTGAGCGGAGAAAGGATGTCGGTCCCCAGGATCCCATCGCTTTCGCGTTCATTATCGTCCCCACCACCGGAGGGTTGCCGGAGATAGGCGAAATCGATCAGCACCATCGCTTCATCCACCAAATTGAGCGCGCCGAGTCGAAGGCTGCGAGCAACCGACATCGAGTTAAAAGCGCCGTTGATATTGAGTTTCGAAGGAATTCTGGATTTCGCGCTTACCGGATTCATTCCAAAATGCGTGGCCCGGTCGGTGGCGACCGCGCTAAGAGGAGCACCGCTGTCGACCAGGAGGACGGCGGGTTTGCCGTTGATCTCCGCACGGACGAGCAAATGGTTTTGCGACGAACGCTCGAGAGGGAGCGCCTCATATTGGGGCGGCGCTTCAGGTCGCGCGGGCGTGCGGGCGAGGGCAAACGCCGGAACCCCGGCCACCAACGCAACGAAGAGCGCGGTAAGATTTTTCCGGGAGAAAGAAGGTGAAATGCCGGCAAACACGGGCCGGAGGATAGCACGGGCGGCTCGAGGGCGAAAACGGTTGCTTCCCGCTTTGTGGACGCAGCCCGTTTCGATCGCCACCCTGAGCCAAGCTTAGTCGCCAATTGTCATCCCGAGCGAAGTCGAGGGATCCCGTATTGCATCGAGCGACGTTCCTCGGGGTTCTTCGACTCCGCTACGCTTCGCTCAGAATGACGTGCGCGGTAGCCTCAATGTCCGCGATCATCAGCATGGAATCTTTTGGCGTTGCGCCGCGGGGCAGGCTGATGATTAACTCTGCGCGGCGCCCGCGGCCACGAACCATGTCACCATCACCCGAGCCCACCAACGGCAAGTTCATTCGCGGGCTCGGCTTGCTTGACTCAACAATGCTCGTGGCCGGGTCGATGATCGGCTCGGGCATCTTTATCGTCTCCTCGATCATCGCGCGCCAGGTCGGCGCGCCCGGTTGGCTGCTCGTGGTCTGGCTTGTCACCGGTCTTCTGACCCTGATGGCGGCGCTCTCCTACGGTGAACTGGCCGCGATGATGCCGAAAGCCGGTGGCCAATATGTTTACCTGCGCGAAGCCTTCTCGCCTCTCTGGGGCTTCCTTTACGGCTGGACCCTCTTTCTCGTGATTCAGACCGGCACCATCGCGGCGGTCGCCGTCGGCTTCGCGCGCTACACGGGGGTGCTCATTCCCTGGGTCTCGGAGTCAAATTATCTCATTGAGCCCATTCGCTTCGGCGGCTACGCGCTTTCGCTCTCGACGGCGCAGCTCGTCGGCCTGGCGATGATCGCGCTGCTTACCTTCATGAACACGCGCGGATTAAGACTGGGCAAGCTCGTGCAGAACGTTTTCACGACAGCGAAGACGGGCGCGCTCATCGCGCTCATTTTGCTGGGCATCATCGTCGGTTGGAAATCCGGCGCGGGCGCGGGGAACTTCAGCGACATGTGGACCCTGCGGGGCAACCTGGCGGACGTCGGGCAGGGCTTGACCGCCGCAACCGCGTTCGGTCTTTTCGTTGGCATTTGCGTGGCGCAAACGAACTCGCTCTTCTCCGCCGATGCCTGGAACAACATCACGTTTACCGCAGGCGAGGTCATTAATCCGCGCCGCAACATTCCGTTGTCGCTGGCGCTCGGCACGATCCTCGTGATCGGTCTCTATCTTCTCGCCAACGTCGCTTATCTGGCGGCGCTGCCGTTCGAGGCGATTCAGAACGCGCCAAGCGATCGCGTCGCCTCGGAAACCGCCAAGGTGATTTTTCCCGGAGTCGGGGCGACCATCATGGCGATCGCGATCATGGTTTCGACGTTCGGCTGCAATAACGGGCTGATTCTGGCCGGCGCGCGCGCTTACTATGCGATGGCGCGCGACGGTTTGTTTTTCCGGCGCGTAGGCGAGTTGAACAAGCAACACGTCCCCTCGTGGGGCCTCATCATCCAGGGTATTTGGGCCGGCGTCCTTGTTCTGCCGCGCACCGTGAAGACAGACGCTGCTGGTGCGGTCACCGGCTATGGAAACCTTTACGGCAACCTGCTCGACTACGTCATTTCGGCCGCGCTCATCTTTTACATTCTGACCATCATCGGCATCTTTGTGCTCCGCCGGAAGCGACCTGACGTCGAGCGCCCTTACAAAGCATTTGGTTACCCAATCGTGCCCGCGCTTTACATCGTCGGCGCGTCTGTGATTCTCTGCGTCCTGTTCATGTATCAAACGGCAACAACGTGGCCGGGCCTCATCATCGTGTTGACCGGTGTGCCGGTTTATTTTCTGTGGCGGAAATCAAGCGTTGGTGCCTCATCAGGTGACCAAGGCAGTTAGCGAAACAAAACAACTCGGGTAACTCAAAAAAGAAAGCGAACGCATGGCCAATCTATTCGCAAGAAAGCCTCTCGATAAGCTAATGGCAGAGGCTGGGGAAGTGGGCGAACACAGCCTGAAACGATCACTGGGGCCGGTGAACCTGATCGCTCTCGGCATCGGGGCGATCATCGGCGCCGGCCTCTTTGTGCGGACTGCCGCCGCGATTGCCGATCGAGCGGGTCCATCGGTGGTGCTCGCTTTCGTCGTGGCCGGTCTGGGCTGCGCATTTGCCGGCCTTTGTTACGCGGAATTCGCCTCCATGATTCCACTCGCGGGCAGCGCCTACACTTACTCGTACGCCACCATGGGCGAGCTGGTCGCATGGATCATTGGGTGGGATTTGATCCTCGAATATGCCGTGGCCTCGGCGACGGTCGCCATCGCCTGGAGCGAATATGCGAATCGCGTGCTCGATTGGTTTGGGATGAAGATACCCTACCAATGGACCCATTCTCCTTTTGAGCATGACGTGAACGGGATGGCCGGAATGATGAATATCCCGGCTGTGTTCATCGTTCTGTTGCTGACCCTTCTGCTGATCCGGGGCACGAAAGAATCGGCTTTCGTCAATGGCCTGATCGTTATCCTGAAAACAACCATCGTGCTGCTCTTCATCGGCATTGGGTGGGGTTTTATTAGTCCTGCAAACCACACTCCGTTGATCCCCGCGGCGACGACTTACGTGACTCCCCAGGGGATTACCCACGCCTATGGCGGAATCCTCGGTATTCTCGGCGCAGCCGGAGTGGTCTTCTTCGCTTATATCGGGTTCGACGCGGTCTCGACGGCCGCGCAGGAAGCGAGAAATCCGAAGCGCGACATGCCTATTGGGATCCTTGGCTCTCTGGCGATTTGTACGGTCCTCTATGTGTTGTTCGCCTACGTCCTGAGCGGCGTGGCCACGGTGCAGGATTTTCGCTCGGTCGGCCGGGAAGCTTCGGTCGCCTTCGCGATCACGAAATACATGCCCGGATACGAGTGGCTCTCCAAGTCGGTCACGATCGCAATCCTCGCCGGATTCTCGTCGGTCATCCTGGTGTTGTTGCTCGGCCAATCGCGCGTCTTCTATTCAATGAGTCGGGATGGACTGGTGCCGAGGATTTTTTCAGACGTGCATCCGCGATTTAGAACGCCCTACAAATCGAACCTGCTCTTCTTTGTCTTCATCGGCCTGATCGCGGCCTTCGTTCCGGCGGACGTTACCGGTGAAATGACCAGCATTGGGACGCTGTTCGCCTTCATTCTCGTCTGTGCCGGCATCTGGATTTTGCGGGTGCGGAGTCCTGAATTGGAAAGGGGATTCCGGGTGCCGATGGTGCCGGTGATCTCAACGCTCGGCATCGTCGTCTGTGGCGCGATACTCTACGGTCTCGGCTGGACGAATTGGATGCGATTAATCGTCTGGCTCCTGATCGGGTTCGTTGTCTACAT
>QHMY01000012.1:0-1756 GCA_003218305.1 Verrucomicrobiota bacterium | reverse complement strand
CACCGGAAATGCCGGAGGGAATCAAGCTCAGTAAGTAGAAGCCAGCAACGCCGTCATCCCGAGCGAAGTCGAGGGACCCCGTCGCACGCGATCGGGGCAGCGCGCCGCCATTGTGCCGCGGGATCCCTCGACTGCGCTGCGCTCCGCTCGGGATGACGGATACTACATGCGGCTCGAAACGCCGAAGCCGAGAATCGATTCGATCCGCCGGCGCGTCGCGAAAGGCTCCGCGGCGTTTCTTAAGCGCGAGCGTTGGCTCGTGTCGCTGTCGGACAAACTCACGTCGATTGCCCGAAGAAGCTCGCGGTCAGTCTCGGTCAGGGCTTCATTGCCGGGTTCATCAACTCGTTCCTGCAAACGGCTGACAATTTCCACCAGCGCGTCACCATCGTATTTCGACGCACGGAAAGCATCGACCATTCGCTGGAAGCTCAAATGGAAGGGAATGGTCGCGACATCGATTTCGTTGTTCTCAGAGACATCGTCCGGCGGCGTTGCGATCCCGTCTGAGAGCGCCACAGAATTCCAAACGTCGGCGGGCTCGTGATAGCCGAGTTCGATTCGATAGCTGCTGCGCGCCTGCGAGACGGCGACGCTGTGGTTTCCCGCGAACGGTTCCACCGTGACTCTGGTTTCCTCGGTTCCATCCTCGGAAACGACCCGGAGATGGACCGTGCGATCGGTGGGCGGCCTGTCTCCAAAGGCAGTGGGCCAATCGATTTCCCAATAAGCGAAAAGCGTATGCGGGTCTCGCGCGATCCCAAACAGCACTGGTCGTCCATAAGAGCGCGGAAGTTCTCCGAGGTTTTCGTAATCCCGGAACGAACCACGCGATTGCTCCTGCGCTTCAAACGCCATGAGCGGGCTGTTCGAAAGAACGAAAACGGCGCCGCCATCTCGCTCGGCTTCCGGCGCTGCTTCGTTTCCCGTAACGTTCAGGAGATCATGATTTTCCACGCCACGACCATACACAAAATTTCCGGCGGCGATAGCGGAGGGTATGTCGACCGACAGTCTTTGCCCTTCACAACTACAGGCTCGCAGAGCTCGCCCCTCCAGCCTCGGCTCGCAACATCTCGCGGTGGGAGTTGCGGCGCCCAGAAGCATAACACGCCCGTACCGCGACGGTGAGTTGCTTTGGGTTGCTCGCTGGAACAACCTGCTTCTTCCGAATCGCAAAAAATCGCATGGCCGGCACCGTTGTTATCCTCAATCCGCACGCGGGCTCGGTGCGGGATCGAACGACGATCGTTAAGCGCATTCGACATCTTCCTGATGCCGAGGTGCACCTGACCACAAGAAAAGGAGGTGCGACACGTCTGGCCCGGACCGCAGTGCGCAAGGGGTGTGAAATGATCGTGGCCGCAGGTGGCGACGGAACCCTGAACGAAGTCGTGAACGGCATCGGGATGAGTGGAGCCCGCGTCCGGCTGGGGTTGATCCCGCTCGGCACCGGAAACGATTTCGCGCGCACTCTCGGTCTTCCCACCGATCTCGATCAGGCGATCGGTGTGATCGCGGCTGGACATACCCGCGCGATCGACCTGGTGCGAGTGACCAGCGATCGCGTGCGTTATTTCGTCAATGTTTCCGCCGGCGGATTCAGCGGCCTGGTGGATGAAAAGCTCACGCGCAAAATGAAAAAGACCTGGGGCCCGCTCGCTTATCTGCGGTGCGCGGTCGCAGCGCTGCCGGAGTTACGCGCCTATCGCACCAAGGTCGCGCTGGGCCAGAGAAAAGGGTTCTGTCTCAGCCT
>QHMY01000045.1 GCA_003218305.1 Verrucomicrobiota bacterium | reverse complement strand
GCCGTGCGCCTCCAGCCCGGCCTGGCCGAAACGCATCTGGCGCTCGGGTACGTCCATTACTACGTGGATCGTGATTACGATCGCGCTCTGAGCGAATTTGCCGTCGCCCGCCAGGGTTTGCCCAACGACGCCGGGGTCTTCCGAGCGATGGCCGCAATCCAGCGACGCCAGGGAAAATGGGCCGAATCGAATGCGAGCTACGGGAAGGCCGTCCTGCGCGATCCCAAAGACCCGATCCTGCTCGAAAACATGGCCATGAATTACCTGGCGCAGCGAGAATACACGACCGCGGCAAAGATCTTCGACCGCGCGCTCCAGGCTGCGCCGGATACCTTCACCA
>QHMY01000044.1 GCA_003218305.1 Verrucomicrobiota bacterium | reverse complement strand
CCCCGCCGAAAAATCTCGCGGCGAAACCAGCGCGCCGCTTTCCAGGTCTTTCCTGCTGGCGACAGTTTACTCCCAGAAGAAGGATGACGCGAAAGCCAGGGCCAGCTACGAAGATGCGCGCGCCAAAGCCGAAAACGCGGTCGCCGAAAGCCCGGAGGACGGGCCGCGCCATGCGTTGCTCGGATTGATTTATGCCGGGCTGGGACGGTGCCAAGAAGCGTTGGCTGAGGGAAAACGGGCAGTGGAATTGCTTCCGGAATCGAAAGACGCCTTCGATGGCCCGATCCTGGCAATCAGCCGGGCGCGCATCCACATGATGTGCGGCGATTTTGAGACGGCGCTCGCCCTGCTTGATCGATCGCTGCAAACTCCCTCCGGCGCCACGATGGCGGAGCTTCGGCTCGACCCAGTCTGGGACCCGCTCCGGGCCGATCCGCGGTTCGAGCAAATGCTCAAGAAATTCGAAAGGAAACCCTGACCGCTCCCCTCCTTCTCGCCACGATTTCCGGAGCAGCGATCGCTGCCCCAACGATAATAGCTGCAACAGTGAAGGAAGAATCTTGTCTCAGCTTACGGGCATGTTTGTAATTGAACCGAAATGAGCGGGTTCTTCGAGGAGGCTAAGCGCCGCAAGGTTTATCGCGTCGCGGCGGCGTACGTCGTCGTGGCCGGCGGCGCGATCCAACTGGCTTCCGCGGTCTTCCCCGCGTGGGAACTTCCATCGTGGGCCCTGCGGCTTGTCATCATTATCCTGCTCATTGGCTTTCCGATTTCATTGATCCTCGCCTGGGCCCTGGAGGTGACTCCGGAAGGGATTCGGGCGACGCCGCCGACGCCATCCGCCCCGCGCCGGCGTAGGAACGTTATCGCGCTGGTTGCGGTCGGGGTCATCGTTTCCGCTGCCGCCGGCTCCTTCCTTTTGCCGCGCGCCTCGGCCCGCAAGATCGATAAATCGATCGCGGTGCTCCCATTTGAGAATTTCAGCGACGACAAGGAGAACGCCTTTTTCGCCGACGGCATTCAGGACGACATCCTGACGAACCTGGCCAAAATTGGCGACCTGAAGGTCATTTCGCGCACGTCAGTGATGTCCTATCGGGGCAAGGAAAAAAACGTGCGCGAAATCGGGCAGGCCCTGGGCGTCTCGACGATTCTCGAGGGAAGCGTGCGTAAAGCCGGCAATCGAGTTCGCGTCAACGTGCAGCTGATCAACGCCTTGAACGACGAACATATCTGGGCGGAGGATTACGATCGCGATCTAACGGACGTCTTCGCGATCCAGACCGATCTGGCCCAGAAGATCGCGCACGAACTGCAAGCGAAGCTTTCGCCAACCGAGAAGGCCCAGATGACGCGCAAGCCCACTGAGAACGGGGAAGCCTATCTCGCCTTCGTCCAGGCGCACACCCTCCACATGCAAATGGAGGATTTAGAGAAGCTGAAACAGGCGGAACAACTTTACGAGCGGGCCCTCCAAATGGATCCGAATTTCGCGCTGGCCGCCGCGGATTTCTCCCGGTTGGAGAGCTGGATCTATCATACTTACGATCCAACGCCCCCACGCCGCGAGAAGTCGCGCGCGCTGGCAGAACGGGCCTTGAAACTCCAACCGGATTGTCCGGAATGTCATCTCGCTCTCGGTTTTTCACTCTATTACGGCGATCGCGACTATGAGAACGCGTTGAAGGAATTCGCGATCGCGCAGAAGGGGTTGCCGAACGAAGCGGAAGTTTTTCTCGCCATCGGCGCAATCCAGAGGCGCCAGGGAAAATGGAAGGAATCGACCGCAAATCTCGAGAAAGCCGTAACCCTGAGCCCGAACGATACCTGGCCCCTGCAGAATCTCGCGTTCAACTTCCAGATGCAGCGAGATTTCGACACCGCGAACAGGCTCATCGATCGCGGGCTGAAATTGAAAGATTCCATGGGTCTCTGGTCCATCAAAGCCCAGACGGAAGTTCTGGAAAAAGGGACCTTCGCGATCGCGGAACGCGGCCTCAAACTGATTTCCGCCAGCACAATGCCGGAGAGCGAAAAAGCCCATATGATAACGGAAATCGCGCAGGCGTGGCTCTGGCAACGCAAGTATGCGGAGGCGATACGCGACGCGGAAGCCGTGAAGGATGACGCGCTGGGAAAAGACCTTGGCGCCCTCTGCGGAAAATATGCGGTGATCGGCATCGCGAAAAAAATGCTGAAGGACGAGGCCGGCGCGCGCGAGGCCCTTCTCACCGCCAGACGCTACGCGGAGACATATCTCAACGAGGCCCCCAATGACGCGACGCGACATGCAAAATTGTCCCACCTCCTCGCTTTCCTGGGCGAGAAAGACGCAGCCATTGCGGAGGCGAAACGGGCCACGGAAATACTTCCGGAAAGTGTTGATGCTTTCGAGGGTCCGGCCATGACCCAAACGCTCGCGGAAGTTTATGCAATCGTCGGCGAGCAGGAAAAGGCCATCGACCTGCTGGATGGTCTCCTTTCGCGACCGAGCAATATAACAGTCGCTGTTCTCAAGGTGGTCCCGATTTGGGATTCGCTGCGCGACAACCCGCGTTTCATCGAACTGCTGAAAAAACATGGCGGTCCGGCTTAGCGCAAGACTCGTCCTCGCCCTGTTTCTGGCCGGGACGGTCCGCGCGGAATGGGCCGTCACCTCTTCGCAAACCGAACCAGGTTCCGCGGCCGGGATCGAACATCGCCGCATTGAACTTGCCGATGCTGAAACCCGGGAACGAGCGACCCTGGACCTGGCTCTCTTCTCGACGAAATCCGCCACCTTGCGCGTCATCGATAACCCGACCGCCGAGAATGATCTCGCCACGCTCATGCCCCGCGAGAATTGCCTGGCCGGCGTGAATGGCGGATATTTCGATCCGGAAAACAAGCCGGTGGGACTACTGATCAGCGAGGGAAAACTGATCGCGCCCCTGCGCAAAGCGCGCTTGCTGAGCGGAGTGATGCTGGTTACGCACGGGCAGCTCCAATTGCTTAGGACCGCGGAATATTCCTCGAAGCGAAAGCCCGTCGAGGCGCTGCAATGCGGCCCATTCCTGGTCGATCGCGGTCAGCCGGTCCCTGGCCTAAACGCCACGCGACCAGCGCGCCGCACTTTCATTCTCACCGGCTCCGCGGAGCGTGCCGCCATCGGGTTTTGTTCCGGCGTCACCCTGGCGCAGGTGGCGAAAATCCTGGCGACGTCAGAATTAGCGCCCGGCCTGAAAGTGCAACGCGCGCTCAATCTTGATGGCGGTTCCTCCAGCGCGTTTTGGTTTGCCCGCAAAAGCGAGCCCTTCTCCATCTCCGAGCAAAAGACGGTCCGCAATTTCGTGGCGGTCGTTCCGAAGTAGAGCTGAATCGTCACGCGCGATTTTCTCGTCCTCGTCCTCGTCGCCGTCCCTCGTCCTCGTTCCGGAAAAGAGGGAATCGAGGACGAGAACGACGGACGAGGACGAGGACGAACGGCAGCTGCGGTTCAACGACGATTCAGCAGCCGGAATGGTTGCCCTCGATTCTCCTCAAGCCCGCAATGTTTTGTCGGCTCGACAGAGTCTCGCCCTACCGCTCTTTATTGGGCATGCAAACTTTTGGCGGCTTTAGATCCAACGGCGAACTTTTCTACGGCGAGGTGCGGGGTGATTCCGTCCATGTCCTGACGAAACCGTATTGGCTGGGGGTGGAATTCTACGGTCGGGTCCTGCCGCTGGGCGACCTTCAAATCGATCTGCCCGTCGCACCTAGCAAGCTCATCGCGGTCGGCCTTAATTACGCCGATCACATCAAGGAGATGAAGCGGACACCGCTCGGCACCCCGTTGATCTGGTTCAAAGCGCCTACCTCGCTTCTCCCTCATGGCGGCACCATCGAGATCGCTTTCCCGGAGCATAAAACCGATTTCGAGGTGGAATTGGGAATCGTCCTTGGGACGACCGCGAAGAATGTGAGCGTCGACCGGGCGCTCGAGCATGTTTTCGGTTATACGCTCGGCGAAGATATCAGCGATCGCGATCTGCAGACGTCCGAGAAACAGTTCGGACGCTGCAAGTCATTCGATACCTACACGCCGGTCGGACCGTTCGTTTATCGGGAAGTCGACGTCCGCGATCTGGAAATCACCCTGCGCCAGAATGGCGAGGTGAAACAACAGGCGCGGACGAGCCAGATGATTTATTCGGTGGCGGAAATCGTCGCCTTTGCCAGCCAGTCTCTCACCCTCCTGCCGGGCGATCTTATCCTGACCGGGACGCCTTCCGGGGTGGGGCCAATCCAGCCGGGCGACGAACTGGAAGCGCGATTGGGAGATTGGCCGCCCTTGCGCAACTCCGTTGGGCTTGGCGGAGGATCACGAAAATAGTTCTTTCCAGCCGCAATTTCCTCAACCTAAGCTACGGCCCAAACCGTCGGATGATGCGAAATATGTTTAGTGGCCTCGTCAAAGTCCGAAACGCCAAAAAGACAAACGCGAAAGTTTTGCTGGACTCAAGCTTGCCTGATTGAGGATAAAAGAAGCAGAAATCCTGATCCAAATTCGAGCCGGGAAAAAAACTTTCCAATCAACCCTATGAAAACACTGCTAATCGCCAGCCTCTGCTCCATCACTCTCGCGTTGTCCTCCTTTGGCCAACCGCCGCCTCCCCCACCCGCGGCGGCCAGCCCGGCGGCCGGGATTTCGCCCGCTGCTGCAATGTCGCCCGCGGCCGGGATGTCACCCGTCGCAGGCATGACGCCGGCGACCGCAATGGCGAGCGTCACCCCGCTGGCCAACGCCTCACCGGGGGCGACCGCGAGCAAAGAGGCGCCAAAGACGGAAGAGAACCTGACCGGTAATTTCCTCATCGATAACTTCAACAAGGGCGGCTACATCATGTATCCGATCCTGGTGGTGTCGATCGTGGCCCTGGCCGTGGTGCTGGAGCGCATTTTCTGGTGGCTCGGGCGTTGGATGCGCCGCGATCCCAAGCGGATTGAGAAGGTCTTTACCGCCATCGAAGTGGGCGATGTGGCCGAGGCTTCCCGGTTGTCCCGCGATTCGCGCGACCCGGTTTTGCGCATGATGTGGAATGGACTGAACCATCAGCACGCTTCTCTGCAGGGTGCGTTACAGGTCGCCGCCGGCATCGAGATTAAACGTGCGGGCCGTTTCCTGGTGGTGATGGACACCCTCGTAACCCTCGCTCCGTTGCTCGGATTGTTGGGCACGATTACCGGTCTGATGAGGTCATTCGCTTCGCTGGGTAATGAAGAATTGGCCGTCACGGCGGTAACGGGCGGTATCGCCGAAGCGCTTATCGCCACGGCGTGCGGTCTCGGAATCGCGATTTTTGCGCTGATTCCCTTTAACTTTTTCACGTCCCGCGTGTCTAACTTAGAGTTCGAACTACAGACTGCGGCAACGAACCTCGAAGTTATGTTGGAAGCGCAAAGCAAATTGAAACAGGTGGAAATCACCGGAGCCACTCCAAGTTCCGCGACCCGTTCTTCAATCTAGGGGCTGAATATGGAATTAGGCTCGCCCATTCCCCACAAAAAAGCGCGGATCGAGATCATTCCGTTGATCGACATCATGTTCTTTTTGCTGGCGAGCTTCATGATGGTGAGCCTGAGCCAGACGGTGATGAAGGGGATGAAGGTAACTCTCCCCACCGGCAAATCGGGTGTCACCCAAAACAAGAAGGAATACATCGCGTTGTCCGTAGATCGCGACGGGTATTACTATTGGGACAAGGAC
Organism: Verrucomicrobiota bacterium; assembly: GCA_003218305.1. Classification (GTDB taxonomy): domain Bacteria; phylum Verrucomicrobiota; class Verrucomicrobiia; order Chthoniobacterales; family UBA10450; genus AV80. The sequence continues at coordinate 29,073 of QHMY01000044.1, read as the reverse complement.
AAAATTCCGCTGGAGGGAATTCTGCCCAAGCTTCGCCAGGTTTACCTCACCTCGCCCGACGCCAAGATTTTCATTCGGGCCGACCGAGAGAGCCTGCACGGTAATGTGACCCGTATGTTGGACGAAATCCGCAGTTCGGGCTTCAACAAGATTTCCTTTGAAATAAAGAGCGAGGCCCTCTCTGGCCTTTCAAAATAGCGTTATGGGTCCGCTGCTTTATCGTCCTCCGCCACGGTGGCAGGTATTCACCGCCATCGGGGGAGCTCTCGCAGTCCACTTCGCCGCGGTGGTGATCGCGTCGATTCATCCCGCCGAGCCCCCACCGGCCGATCTATCAGACCTTCCCGAAGCGGTAGAGTTATCCCTCGACACGGCGCCCGAGCCGCCGATGCCCACGCCGCCTCCGGAAGAAGAGCCGCCTCCACCACCCCCGCCCGACGCCATTCCGGAGCAGCAGCCCGAATTTGTCGAAGAAAAGCCCACGCCGCCGCCAAAGCGTCCACCGTCAAACAAGCCGGTGGCACCGATCGCGCGCCCCACGAGCCCCGGGACGACCGGGCCGGCTCCCACGGGCAAGGCAGCCATGGTTTACAAGCCTCGCATTGAATACCCGTATGAAGCCCGACGATCGAAGATCACCGGGAGCGGAACGATCGTTGTTTCGGTTGGCCCGGATGGGAGCGTAACCGATGCGAGCATGGGAGCGAGTACCGGAAGTCCCATTTTGGATAACGCGGCGACCTCGGCTTTCCGACGCGCCAGGTTCAAGCCTGGGACGGTCCCGAGAGTTCGGATCCCGATCACTTTCACCATGACTGGGGCATCGTACTAATATGAAAATGCGGTCCCCAATCCCGAAAAAACATGCACGGATTGAGATCATTCCGTTGATCGACATCATGTTCTTTCTGCTCGCCAGTTTCATGATGGTGAGCCTTACGCAGACCCACATGAAGGGCATCCGCGTCAATCTGCCGTCGGCAAATAGCCCGCCAATCCCGCCGGATCAGAAAAAGGATTACGTCTCGATCCGGGTGTCCGAAGGAAATGTCATTTACTTCGACAACGTGATGATGGCCAGCGACCAGGTACTTCCTCGCTTGTCCGAAATGTTCAAAGCGAATAAGGACGTGAAGATCTCCATTAGCGCGGACAAGCTCGCCCTGCATGGCGACGTGATCACCGTGCTGGACCAGGCTCGTGGAGTTGGAATTCAGAAGATCGGCTACCAGATCAAGACTGCGACGGGCGAGCCGGGAGCGGGCGCGCCGCCCGGCCCTGGAGCCGCGCCCCCGCCCCCGCCGAAACCCTAGTCCGGTTTCTCTTTCGCCCGATCCAGCAGCGCCCGGCGCAACGCCTGAATTGCGCGCGCACGGTGACTTATTCGATTTTTCTCGGCTGGATCGAGTTCCGCGAAGGTTTGGTCGAAACCTTCTGGTTGGAACACGGGATCGTATCCGAATCCGCTGTTCCCGCGAGGTGCGCTCGTGATCGTTCCTTCGACCAGGCCATGGAATGTTCCCAGGACCGTTCCTTCCCGCACGAGCGCGAGCACGCAACAAAAACGCGCTGAACGGGGACCAGGAGCACTGTTGAGCGCCGCCAGGAGTTTCGCGACGTTTTCCGCATCAGTGGCGTCTTCACCCGCATAACGTGCAGAATAGATCCCGGGCGCCCCATTCAAGGCGTCCACTTCCAGGCCGGAGTCATCCGCGACGACCAGCCCCTGACTGTGTTTCGACGTCTCGACCGCTTTGAGAATCGCGTTCGCCTCAAAGGTCAGGCCGGTTTCTTCGATCACCGGCAATTCCGGCGCGTCCGCCAGGTCACGGATATCGAACGCCTCACCCAGGATCTCCGCGAATTCCCGGGTTTTGTGCGAGTTGCGGGTGGCGAGCAAAAACTGGTGCATCCAATAAAATGAATTAGGAAAAGAAGAAGGCAGGAACATTTTTCAGTTTCTTTCCTGCGTTCCTGTGTTCCTGATTCTTTCCTCATGAGCGAGCGCCGCAAACCTTATCCTTTCGACCAGATCGAGCCGAAGTGGCAGGCGATCTGGGACCAGAACCGTTCGTTCCATGCGCCGAACCCCGGCGAGGAGAATTTCGACCCGGCGAAGCCGAAATATTACGCGCTCGATATGTTTCCCTACCCCAGCGGGGCGGGGCTGCACGTCGGACACCCTGAGGGATACACCGCGACCGACATTGTCGCGCGCTACAAACGCCTGCGCGGCTTCAACGTCCTGCACCCGATGGGTTGGGACGCATTTGGCCTCCCCGCCGAGCAGTATGCGATCAAGACCGGGCAGCATCCTGCCGTCACCACCCGGGAGAACGTGGCCAAGTTCAAGACGCAGCTGAAACGAATCGGTTTCTCCTACGATTGGGAACGCGAAGTCAACACGACCGATCCCGCCTACTACAAATGGACCCAGTGGATTTTCCTTCAGATCTATCATTCCTGGTTCAACCCGGAGACGAAAAAAGCGGAGCCCATTTCCAGCTACCGCGGCGATGACCCCGACAGCGTGCGGCTCGCTTATGTAGCTGAAGTCCCGGTGAATTGGTGTCAGGAACTCGGCACCGTCCTGGCGAACGAAGAGGTCATCGACGGCAAGAGTGAAGTGGGCGGTTTCCCGGTGGTCCGCCGGCCGATGCGCCAATGGATGTTGCGCATCACGGCGCTCGCGGATCGTTTGCTCGACGGGCTCGAAGATCTGGATTGGCCCGACTCCCTCAAAGCGCTCCAGCGGAATTGGATCGGACGCAGCGAAGGCGCAGAGATTCGATTCGCTGTGGTAGGGTCGTCGCGCTGCGACGACCGGACGCCGCAGCCCGGCGTCCCTACCATCTCAGTCTTCACGACGCGACCCGACACGCTCTACGGCGCGACCTACATGGTCATCGCTCCGGAAAATCCCTTGGTCGATCAGATCACGACCGACGAGCAGCGGGAGTCGATCAAAGCCTATCGGGCCGAAATCGCCACGAAATCCGACCTCGAACGCACCGACCTGGCCAGGGAGAAGACCGGCGCGTTCACGGGCGCGTTCGCGATGAATCCGGTGAACCAGGAACGGATTCCAATCTGGATCGCCGACTACGTCCTGATGGGCTACGGCACGGGCGCGATCATGGGCGTTCCGGCGCACGATGAACGCGATCTCGAGTTCGCGAAGAAATTCGGCCTGCAAATTGTTCCCGTCATCCAGGCGCCGGAAAAGACGGCAGAGGAATCGATCGGCTACACCGGGATCGGAACCGCCATTAATTCGCCGCTGCTTAACGGACTTTCGCGAGTGGAGGCGACGGCCAGGATCATCGATTGGCTTGAGCAAAACGGGCACGGACGGCGGGACACTCGTTACAAGCTGCGCGACTGGCTTTTTTCCCGTCAGCGTTATTGGGGAGAGCCGTTTCCAATAATCTGGCGTGAGGGCAAACACGAAGCGCTGCCGGAATCGGAACTCCCCCTGGAGCCGCCGGCGCTCGACGATTTCAAGCCGACCGGAACCGGCGAACCGCCGCTGGCGAAAGCGAAAGATTGGATTCGTTATTCGGACAACGCGTCGCGCGAAACGAACACCATGCCGCAATGGGCGGGTTCGTGTTGGTACTACCTCCGCTACTGCGATCCGGGGAACGACCAACGGTTCGTGGGCCGCGAGCCGGAGCAATATTGGATGGGCGGGCGCAATGACGAAGGACAAATGACGAATGTCGAAGGAATGACGAAACCCGAACCAGCCGGGACTTCGTCATTCGACATTCGACCTTCGTCATTCCCAGCGAAGCCGGGGGGCGTCGATCTTTACATCGGCGGGGTTGAGCATGCGGTGCTGCATCTTCTTTACGCCCGGTTTTGGCACAAAGTGCTCTTCGATCTCGGGCACCTCTCGACCCCCGAGCCATTCCAGCGCCTGGTCAATCAGGGCATGATCCTGGGCGAGGACAGCCGCAAAATGTCGAAACGCTGGGGCAACGTGATCGATCCGATCGACGTCATAGAAATCCACGGCGCGGATGCGTTTCGTTGTTACGAGATGTTCATGGGGCCACTGGAGCAAATGAAACCGTGGAGCATGAAGGGGGTCGAAGGCGTTTCGCGATTCCTGGCCCGCGTCTGGCGCCTGATCATGGAGGAAAATCAGGCGGGGGAATGGGTGCTTTCGGATGAGGTGCAGGACGTGGATCCGCAGAAATCTGAGGTGAAAATCCTGCACGCCACGATCAAGAAAGTTACCGGCGACATCGAAACGCTCTCCTTCAATACCGCGATCTCCCAGATGATGATCATGGTGAACGCGCTGACCAACGCGCCGGCCAAACCTCTGTCCGCTCTGCGCACCCTCCTGGTCCTGTTGAATCCGTTTGCGCCTCACCTCACTTCGGAGCTCTGGCAAACCCTGGCCCGGAAGTTTCCTGCCGGGAGCGACCAGATTACCGCCCAGCCCTGGCCCGAGCACGATGAGCGGCTCCTGATCGAAGACGAAATCGAAATCGTCCTGCAGGTAAACGGCAAGTTCCGCGACAAGATCACCGTGGCTCTCGATGCCACCGACGCCGCTCTCGAAACCGCCGCACGCTCCAACCCTAAGGTTCAAAATGCCGTGGGCGAGCAGACCATTCGCAAGGTTGTCGTTGTGCCCAAAAAGCTTGTGAACGTGGTCGCCAATTGAGAGAACACTGGGAATGTTCAAGGAATTCAAAGAGTTCGCCATCAAAGGGAACGCCATCGACCTGGCTGTCGGCGTAATTATCGGGGCCGCGTTCGGAGGGATTGTGACCTCGTTGGTGAAGGACATCCTGATGCCCCCGATCGGTTTGCTGACCGGCGGCCTTGATTTCTCCAACAAATTCCTGGTCCTCAAAGATGCCCCGGGCGGCGCGACCTACCTCACCCCAGCCGATGCCGTGAAGGCCGGCGCGATCACCTGGAACTACGGCAACTTCATTACCCTGGTGATCAATTTCATCATCGTTGCGTTTTGCATTTTCCTGGTCGTTCGGGCGCTTAACAGGATGAAGCGGTCAAGCGAAGATGCCGCGCCGGTTTCCAAGGATTGCCCGGCGTGCCAGATGACGATCCCGATCAAAGCCACCCGCTGCCCGCACTGCACGACGGAATTGGCCGGGACTGCGCGCGTTTAGAGCCAGGCTGTCATCCCGAGCGAAGTCGAGGGACCCCGATGAGCGTCTCGCGGTGCGGCGGGGTCCCTCGACTTCGCTTCGCTACGCTCGGGATGACAGCGTATCCACTCGTCTTATTGATCAAGCCCTAAATCGGCGCGGGTTCGCTTTCTGGCAACCGCAAGACACGCTCCGGCGTGCAAAGCCAGACCCGGCTCTGTTCGTCCTGCGACCAGCTCGTTCCGCTCGACCAGGGGGAAAACGCCGGCATGATCCAGCAACGCGATTGCTGAACGAAAGCCGGACATTTTAACCGAAGTCCCGCTCCATCCCTGATTGTCCCCGCGGGATGATGATGGCCGATGACCTGGATTCGCGCCTCCGCCTCGGCCAGGCAATGACCATGGTGAAAATAGAAACGCTCGGTTTCCCATGATTCGAACATCTCGACCTGGCCGCGCAGTTGCCGATCGTGGTTTCCGACCACAACGATCGGTTCGCAAAAAGCCCGGATCCTTTCAAGCAATTCACCTGCTGCCCCGGCTGCCGTCTTGTCGTGCACCAAATCGCCCAGAATGACCAGACGGCTCGGCCGATATTCGGCAACTAACTGGAGCAAACGCTCGGCGATCGACGCCATTCCCCACATCGGCACCAGCCGGCCCGCCGCGCGCTGGCTCAATTCATAGCCGAAATGCAGGTCCGCCACCGCAAGCCAGCGCTCCCGTTGATGAAAGAGCGCAAGCCGGCCATCGAGCAGGATTTCGTCGGCGACAAGCGCCTGGTTGGCACGGAGTGACGACATATAAAGCCAGCGGGCCGTGCAAATTATCGCTTGCCACCCCTGCCTTCAATCGGTAATGACCGGTTTCAGCGCTGATGTCGACCTATCTCAAATTTGCCGGTATCGGCGCGCTGGCCTGCCTGATCGCCAGTTGCGAAACCCCCACCCCGCAAGCCAGCAAGCAAAAGCCCACTGCTTACGGAAGCCGCATTACCAACGTCCGGACAACCGCTTACACACACACGGAAAGAGGCGGCGGGCGCAACGCGCTGGGAAAGACCTTGTCCGGTGCGGGGCACGTGAGCGCGGCGGCCGACTGGTCACGTTTTCCGCTCGGGACACGGTTCCAGATCGTCGGCACGCAAGACCGCTACATCATCGACGATTATGGCGGCGCGCTGGTCGGCACCAACACGATCGATCTCTACATGAGCAACCGACGGGCAATGCGTTTATGGGGCGTCCGCCGGGTCGACATCGATATTTTGGAATGGGGCTCGAAGCAACAGAGCCTCAAGGTTCTGGCGCCGCGCAAGAAGAACGGGCTCGTTCGACGCATGATCGCGGGGATCGAAGCCAACAAGAGCTGACGACCCCCCGCGCGGTTTGTTTTGACAGGCCCCGCGGGAACGCCCCAACTTCCCGGATGAAAGTTCTCGTGGTTGGCGGCGCAGGCTACATCGGCAGCGTTTGCGCCGAGTTGTTGCTCAACGAGGGCCACACCGTCGGCATATTCGACAATCTGTCGGAAGGCCATCGGCGGGCGGTTGATTCGCGCGCGCAGTTCATGGAAGGCGACCTGGCGGATCGCGATCGTATCCAAGCGACACTCGCCGCGTTCCAACCCGAGGCGGTCATGCACTTTGCCGCCAACGCGCTGGTGGGCGAGTCGATGCAAAATCCTTCGAAATATTTTCGGAACAATATCAGCCACGGCTTGAACCTGCTCGACGCCATGGTCACCACCGGCCCAAAGCAGCTCGTCTTTTCTTCGACCTGCGCGACTTTTGGCCCGCCCGAACGAGTTCCGATCGACGAGACGCTGCCGCAACGTCCGATCAATCCGTATGGCGAATCGAAACTGGCCTTCGAGAAAATCCTGCGCTGGTACGGCGAGATTCACGGTTTGCGTTTCGTGGCGCTCCGCTATTTCAATGCTGCCGGCGCGTCAGAGAATTTTGGCGAAGAACATCGCTGCGAAACCCACCTGATCCCAAATGTGTTGAAAGTCGCGCTGGGGCAAAACCCCCAGGTCGAAATCTTCGGCACCGATTACGACACGCCGGACGGTACTTGTATCCGCGATTACATTCACATTCTGGACCTCGCGCGCGCGCACATTCTGGCCATGGCGTCGCCCAGGAGCGAATTCTACAATCTGGGCACCGGCGGTGGTTCGAGCGTGCGCGAAGTGATCGATTGTTGCCGGAAGGTGACCGGCCATAAAATCCCCGTCGTGGAAAAGCCTCGCCGGCCCGGCGACCCGCCCCGCCTCATCGCCTCCTCGGAGAAAATTCAGAAAGAGCTGGGCTGGCGCCCGCAATTCCAAAACCTCGAAGCGATCATCCAAAGCGCCTGGAAATGGCACCAGAAATTTCCCAACGGCTACGGTGATTGAAAATGTGAGAGGGACCTTTGTGTCCCGAAATCGCCGCACAAAGGCGGCTCCCACATTGAAGAAGAAAAGAAACGCCCGCGGAAACACGTTCCGCGGGCGCTCTCAGTTTCGATTCGAAACTACAACTGCCCGTTAGGGCTTGGTCGTAGTCGTGGTCGTAGTCGTCTTCTCGTAGGTCGAGATCGGCTTCTGCAGCGTGATCTTGCTGACCACCATGCGATCGCCGTCCTTCACGTAGGTGTATTTCACCGGCATGTCGGGCTTGAGCATGGACCATTCAACCGTCTTTCCGTCTGAATCGACGATGGTCGTGCTCTTGGTGTAGTAGTACTTCACCGGCGTGCTACTCGTCTCCGTGCGGAACGAAATATAGTCCGTGCCCGGCGTGTAGGACGTGATCGTGCCCGAACCGTCCGTCGTGACGGTGGAGGTCGTCGTGCTCGACGAGTTCGTGACCGGGTCGGTCTTGGTCGTGCTGGTGGTGGTAGAAGTTTGCGCGAAAGCTGTGGTGAGCGCGATTGCGCTGACGGCTCCGGCTGCCATTAATTTAATCAATCTGTTTTGTTTCATGTTTGTCCTTTGCTTTGGTTAAACGGATGCTCTCCGTCGTGCATTCATCCGACTGCCCGAAGCTGGAGTTTATTCAACCGCACTTGATTTTCGTAAACGGCAGAGACTATGGCTGTCTTGATTTTCAACTGATTGGGACGCTCTCCCGAGGCGCTCGACCCATTTGCTTGGCGACGAATCAGATAGGAAAGTCCGACGCCTCGGAAAGAAATCCCGACCCGAGGTAACCATGCAACCGCTTCCAGGCTTTCGCGATTTTCTCCCAAACGATTGCGCCACACGCAATTACGTCTTCGCACGCTGGCGAGAAGTCGCGCGGCGATACGGCTTCGTGGAGTGGGACGGGCCAGTTCTGGAGCCGACGGCTCTCTATACGAAAAAGAGCGGGCCCGAAATTGTGGCCCAGCTTTTCAATTTCATCGACAAAGGCGACCGCGAAGTGGCGATGCGCCCGGAGTTGACGCCTACTCTGGCGCGCGTCGTCGCGGCCCATGACCGCGAATTCAAGAAACCGCTCAAGTGGTTTTCCATCCCGCAATGTTTTCGGTACGAAAAACAGCAACGCGGCCGCCTCCGCGAACATTATCAATTCAACGCGGACGTCATCGGCGAGGCTTCGGTCGAAGCGGATGTGGAATTGATTGCGCTTTGCGTCGACCTTCTGCGCGCGTTTGGATTTACGGCGGAGGATGTTGTTGTCCGAATCAGCGACCGCGAATTCTGGATCGATTTCCTTCGAACGCACAATCTGCCGGAAGCGCAGTGGCAGGAAATCTTGCAGGCGATCGACAAGAGCGAGCGCGAACCTCGTGAAAAAACGGCGAGCCGGCTGGGCCCGCTGGCAGAGCCGATTTTCAAAATTCTCGATGAAGGCGGCCAAAGCGAAAAACTGGACCGGCTCCTGGCTTCGCTCAAAAACCGGGGCATGGCCGAGTTCGTGAAGATCGATCTCGGGATCGTGCGCGGGCTGGCCTACTACTCCGGGGTGGTGTTCGAGGCGTTCGATCGCGGTGGGAAGCTGCGCGCGCTTGCCGGTGGTGGCCGCTACGACAATTTGATTCAGCAACTCAGCGATGGAGCGGTTTCGCTACCCGCGCTTGGCTTCGCCATGGGCGACGTGGTCCTCGGAGAGTTGATTGGTGAGACCCCGGTGGCCAAAAAGAAGATGGAGGAGGCCATCGCTGACCATCAGAATCTCGATATCTACGTTGTCATCGCGAAGGAAGAACGCCGAGCCGACGCGCTCGCACAGATCCAATCGCTTCGCGATCGTGGTCATCGGGTCGATTTTCCATTAACGCCCATGAAAGTCGGGAAGCAGTTTCAGGCCGCCGAACAACTTGGCGCCCGGCTCGCGATCCTCTTCGGAGACGAATGGCCGCAAGTGAAGGTTAAAGATCTGAAGACCGGCGATCAGAAACTCGTTCCGCAAACGGAGTTGCTGAACGATTCAACCACCATGAGTACGCTTCGCGGCCGGACAAACTCCTTGCCTCCTGACTTGCGAGATTCGTCGCCCCGCCCAGAGTGAGGCCCTTCATGTACCGGACCCATCACTGCAACGAACTGCGGAAAAGACACATCGGCCAGCAGGTAACGCTCGCCGGCTGGGTCCATGTGTCGCGGGATCATGGCGGAGTCATTTTTATCGACCTGCGCGATCGCGAAGGTTTAACCCAGGTGGTCTTCCGGCCGGAGGAAAATGCGGAACTCGCGAAGCAATCCCATTCGTTGCGAAGCGAGGATGTCATCCGGGTGACCGGCAAAGTCGCGCCTCGCGTTGCGGGAACGGGAAATCCAAAGCTGGCCACGGGCGATATCGAACTGCTCCCCAGCGAGTTAGAGATTCTCAATCGCGCCGCCGATCTGCCCTTTCCGCTCGACACTGAGATTTCCAACGAAGATCTCCGGCTCACTTACCGCTATTTCGATCTGCGCCGGCCGCGGTTCGCGCGCAACCTGCGCCTGCGTCACCAAGCCGCTAAAGCGACCCGCGACTATCTCGACGGCCAGGGTTACATCGAAGTCGAGACGCCGATCCTTTCCAAAAGCACGCCGGAAGGCGCGCGCGATTTTCTCGTCCCAAGCCGGCTTGCCCCCGGGAAGTTTTACGCGCTGCCGCAGGCGCCGCAGCAATACAAACAGCTGCTCATGGTGGCCGGCGTCGAAAAATATTTTCAGATCGCAAAATGTTTCCGGGACGAAGACCTTCGCGCGGATCGGCAGCCGGAATTCACCCAGATCGACATCGAATCGTCCTTTGCCGAGCCCGATGATATTTTCGCGCTGACTGAGGGAATGCTGGCCGCCGTGTTTAAGGCCACGCGGAAGATCGAGATCAAGACGCCGTTCGAGCGTCTGACGTATCGCGAAGCGGTCGGCCGTTACGGCAGCGACAAACCGGACCGCCGTTTTCGAATGGAACTGGTTGATTTCGGTGAGGATTTCAAGTCGAGCAGCTTCAAAGTCTTTCGCGGCGCGCTTGATGCCGGCGGGGTCGTAAAGGCGATTAATGCCAAGGGTTTTGCCAGCCTGACGATTGGGCAAAGCGACGAACTGACGGAGATCGCGAAAAACTTTGGCGCGAAAGGACTCGCCTTCATCAAGGTCGAGAACGGCGAATGGAAATCACCAATCGTGAAGTTTTTTACCGCCGAGGAAAAGGCGGCGCTGCAATCGAAACTGGAAGTCGCGGAGGGCGATTTGATCCTGTTCGCGGCGGACAAATGGGACATAGCCTGCGAAGTGCTGGGCCGGCTCCGGTTACGTATCGCTGAATATCAAAAACTCCTCGAGGGCAACGAGCAGCTCGATTTCCTTTGGGTGACCGATTTCCCGTTGCTGCAGTGGAGTGCGGAAGACAACAAATGGAACGCCGTGCACCATCCTTTCACCCGACCGAAAACGGAGGACGTGCCGTTGCTGGACGCGCAGAAGTTCGGCGAAGTTCGGGCCGAAGCTTACGACGTGGTCTTGAACGGGGTCGAGATCGGTGGTGGCAGCATCCGAATTCACGAACCGGAATTGCAGGAGAAGATGTTCGGCGTCCTTGGCGTCAACGCGGAGGAGCAGCAGGTGATGTTCGGGCATTTGCTCCGCGCCTTCAGGCTCGGCGCACCGCCCCATGGCGGGATCGCCCTCGGCCTCGACCGATTGGTCATGCTCATCTGCGGCGAACAATCGATCCGCGACGTGATGGCCTTTCCGAAAAATAATCGCGGGATAGACCTCATGTCGCAATCGCCCGCCGATGTCGATCAACGCCAGCTCCGCGATCTGGGAATCAAGCTGGCCGGCGAAAAAAACGCGTAGCCGCGCCGACCGGGCGCGCAACGCAAAGCATGTCATCCCGAGTCGCGCAGACGACGAGGGACCTCGCAACTGCAAGTAACGCATTCAGCCAGCCGAGACCGTTCAATTGCAGTTGCGAGGTCCCTCGTCGTCTGCGCGACTCGGGATGACACGCTTAGAGTCGCATGCCGGCCGGTTACCTTTGCGAGGCCGCGGCCCCGATCTTATTGATCGCCAGTTGTTGATGACTGGTCTTGAACAAGATCGCCACCAGGAACGTGACGAGCGTTCCGAAGAAAATCCACCAGGGAAATTCCATGACCGGGAGCCAGGAAGGCTGCTCGTAAGCTGTCGTCCCGAAAATTTTCGCGACGTTGTTCGGCAGGCCGCTCAGGATCGCGACGACGACAAAGCCGGCGATCATGGCCAGGATGTTGCCACGATCGTCCCCGCGCGTTTTGGTGAGCATGCCCGCGAAAAACACCCCGAGCAACGAGCCATAGGTGTAGCCGAAGATGCCCAGTACGATTGGAATGATCCGCATGGTGGGATGCACGATCACGAGGTAGGCCGTGGTCGAGGCCACGATAATCATCAGAACCGAAAACCAGACGGTGGCCCATCGGACCGCGCGCAGGCTTTGCGCGTCGGTCGCGCCGGGATTGATGTACGGTTCGTACCAGTCCCGGGTGAAACTGGTGGCGAGCGCATTCAAGGCGGTGCTTAACGATCCCATGGCCGTGGCAAAAATTCCCGCCAGGAGCAACCCGCGAAGTCCCACCGGCATTTGATACAGAATAAAGTGGCAGAAGGTTTCGTTTGGACTCTTGGGCAGCGTCGAATCGGGATGGGCCTGGTAATAGACCCAGAGCAACAGCCCAATGCTAAGAAAGGTGAAGGCAATCGGGATATCGGCCAGCCCCGAGAGAATCAACGACCGGCGGCTCCGGCGGATGTCAGGCGCGGTCAACATTCGTTGGACCATGTCCTGATCCGTTCCGTGAGTGCCCATGGTGATGAAAACAGCCCCGATCAGGCCGGCAAAGATCGTGTATTCCGTCTCGAACATGCCCTTGATTTTATCCCAGCCATGCCGGGCTGGATCGAGACCGGTGGCAATGAGGTCGGAAACCTGAAACGGGCCCCGGCGTTGCACGATTTCATCCCATCCTCCCGGAATCGCCGAATACAACAAACCGAGCGCGATGACCGCGCTTCCGATCATGATCGAAGCTTGAATCAGGTCGGTCCAAATCACGGCCTTGATCCCGCCAAAGGTGGTGTAGATCGCGGTCAGAATGACGATGGCAATGGTGGCGCCGAGATAGATCCAGAGGGTCTGGGTCTGGTTGGGCTGGGCGCCGCTGATCATTTCGTAAGCCAGGGCGAGGGCGATGGCGGCGACATACAACCGCGCGCCGGAAGCGAGCAGGCGGGTAATCATGAAAACCGCGGAAGCCGCATTCTTGCTCGCTACCCCGAAGCGCGCGGTCAGATATTCGTAGATCGAGAAAACCTTGTAGTCGTAATAGGGCTTGATGAAAATGTAGCTGACGAGAATGCGCCCAATGATCGTGCCAAACGCGAGCTGCAAATAGGTGTAATCGCGGTGACTGAAACCTTCCCCGGGCGTTCCGAAAAAGGTGCCGGCGCTGGTTTCAGCCGCGATCAGGGAAGCCAATACCGCCCACCAAGGAATGCGCCGGCCGCCGAGCGCGAAGTCCTCGAGGCTGTCGTCCTTCCGGCCCATCCGCAGACCGATGAAGATGATGACGACGAAGTAGAGCAGGAGAACGCCGATATCGATAGCGAGGCGGAAATCCATGAGATGGGGTATTTAGCCACGGATGAACACGGATGAAACACGGATTTTCATCCCGAGGCTGACGCGACCCCTCCCCCATCCGTGTTTATCCGTGTTAATCTGTGGCTAATGAGATGGATGGAGTTGGAAGCGCCTGATTTCGATCTCTCGCGCACGCTCGACTCGGGCCAGGTCTTCCACTGGGAAAAATGCGGCGACGGTTTTGCAGGAGCGATCGGCCCCCGCGGCGTCTTCGTGGAACAACGGGGAAAACGGCTCCGCTTCAGCGGTGTGACCGCGGAAACAATAACGAGCTATTTTGCGCTCGATCACCAGCTCGCGAAGATCTGCCGATCATTCCCGGACGATCCAGCCCTGACCGCGGCTCGCGATTTCTGCCAGGGCTTGCGCATCATCCGGCAACCGCGCTGGGAATGTCTGGCCACCTTCATCACCTCCTCGATGAAACAGGTTGCGCACATTCGTCAGATTTCCCGGGCGTTGCGAACTCGGTACGGCCAGCGCCACCGCGTCAAGGAGTGCGCCGCGCCCTCCTTTCCCACCCCCTCCCGGGTCGCGAAGCTCACCGAACCGGACCTGAGGGCCTGCGCGCTCGGCTACCGGGCAAAGAACCTTCTGGCGACCGCGCGCCTGGTTGCCTCCGGCGACGCCGATCTCGAACAGTGGAGCACTCTTTCCGAGGAGACATTAAGGGCCCGCCTCTGCGAGCTGCCCGGGGTGGGCGCAAAGGTTGCTAATTGTGTGATGCTCTTTGCTTACGAGCGGCTTCGCGCGTTTCCAATCGATGTCTGGATCGAGCGCGTCTTGAGGCAAAAATACTTTCCCAACCAGCAAAAAGTGACCGCGACTCAACTCCGCGCCTTTTGTGAGACCTACTTTGGAGAGCATGGCGGATATGCGCAGCAATACCTCTTTCATCACGCGCGAAAAGGCGGCGCGACCCCTGGGACCGCCGCGCCATGAGATCGAGGGGCGAACGTTGTTAGGCTCTCCGTTGTGCGATATTATCCGGGGAGTGAAACTGGGGTGAGCCGTATCACGTTCAAATGATGGAACAGAAAAAGGAGGGTCGGAAAGTTGCGCTGGCGATTTTCGTATCGCTCCTTCTCCATTTTTTGGTGGGATTCTCGCTCGCGGCGTTCGGCAGTTCGTCGGCGCCCCCACCCCCGCTCGAAGACAAACCGGTGGAACTGACCATCGTCGATTTGTCCGCCACGCCGCCTCCATCCGCTCCCAAAGATCCGCCCTTTATGGAAACCGCTCCAGACAAGGAGTCGGTGGAAAAACCGAAGGAGCAGACCTTCGAATCGAACGCGAACTCGCTCGCGGCCAGCACGCTACCCGCGACGGGTGACCTGCCGTTGCCCACCCAGGATGGCAAGGAGCGTCCGGTGGTTAACCTGGAGACGCACGATTATTCGCTCCCCACGGACGGTTCGAAGCCGCAGCCCGAGCGGCCGGCAACGGTCGCGACCCAGGAGCAACCGCCACAGCTGAGGCCACGACCTTCGGAAGCGCCCGCTTCGACCCCGACCGTGGCACCGGCCTCTACCCCCGAGCAGGAGCAATACGCCCTGTTGAAGACCTCGCCGCCCCCACCGATCAAGGCGCCGGACGAAACGGAAACTTCGCCGCCTCCGACGACCGCGGCGTCAGCGCCTCCGGCAGCGCCGAGGCCGAAGCCAGAGCTGGCCGCTTCCAATTATCAGGCGCAAAAAGAGCAGACTCGCATTTCGGGCCGGCTGACCACGCGCGGTCCTTCCTCGGTCAACGCAGTCGGAACACCGCTCGGCAAATACCAAAAGGCCGTTTCAGATGCGATCGGCTCGCGTTGGTATTATTACATGAATAAGAAAATGGACCTCGTCAGCATTGGGACGGCGCACCTCGAGGCACAGGTGGATGCCCAGGGCCACGTTCAGAATTTGCGGATCGTCTCGAACAACGCCAATGAAGCGTTCGCTAACATCTGCTTGCAATCATTTCAGGAAGCGCACATTCCTCCCATTCCGCCGGACCTGATCGGAACCTTACCCGAAGGCCGAATGCCAGTGGATTTTTCCTTTACCGCCTATTCAAACCGATGACGACCGAATCCTTCCCATACCGCCCATGACCGAAACGCTTCAGACCATGGTTAGCTTTTTCACCCGCGGCGGCCTTTTCATGTGGCCACTGCTCGCCTGCTCGATCGTCACTGTAACAACGATCGTGCTCAGCACCCTGACCTTGCGGGAGAAAAAGGTCCTGCCGCTGGTGATTGAAAGCGAGATCGAACGCCTCGTTCCCGGCGGAAGCGCGGAGCGGCTCACTCGCATCGTGAACGAGGACAATTCTTCCCTCGCCCGGATCACGCGCGTGGCGTTGCAGCATATGCGCTGGCCGCGTTCGGAGAATATCGAGTTTGCGCAAACCCGGGCGCGCGCCGAGTTGGTGCGTCTGGAGCGGGGGCTGATCGTGCTCGAAGTCGTGACCGGCATCGCGCCGCTCATCGGCTTGATCGGAACCGTCGCGGGACTGGTCCAGGTTTTCTCAGGGCTGGGCCTCAGCAGCGGGGCGTCCGACACGAAATCCGTGGCGCTCGGTATCTCCATGGCCCTCAACTGCACCATCTTCGGGCTCTCCATCGCGGTGCCGAGCCTGATCGCGTTCAGCTATTTTTCAAAGAAAGTCGAGGTCCTGTCCGTCCAGATGGAATCGATCGTCTCCGATCTGATCGCCAAGTGTTACTACGGCCGGGCCGGCAGCGAGGAGGGACGCCCACTTCGCTCCAACGTGCCGGCGAGCGCTCCTCTGGTGTGACGGTCCATCCGATTTTGTTGCCATGAAGATCGCAGTCCGAAAAAGGCGGGCGCCTTCCATCATCATCGTTTCGCTCGTCGATATTCTGACGATTCTCCTGATCTTCTTCGTCGTCTCGACCACTTTCAAAAAGGATCAGCCGGAAGTTCAGATCAATCTTCCCGAATCAAAGACCGCGGCGAACGCGACCGCGGAGTTCGAACACGCCGTCGTGAGCGTGAATGAGAAGGATGAAATCCGGCTCGACGGCCAGATTGTCACCCCCGAGGAGCTGGAAACCTCCGTGAGGGAATTGCCGCCGTCACGCAAATCGGCCCTGGCCCTCCAGGCCGACAAGAAAGCCTCGTTCGGGACGATCATCAAAGTAATGGACGCGTTAAAGCTCGCGGGGGTGAAGAACCTGCCCGCCTTCACCCACGGCGGGAAATGAAATTGCCGATCGTAAAATACGGGAATCCCATCCTGCGGGCGAAGGGTAAGCCCATCGACGAGGTCAACGAGATGATTCGCGCTCTCGCAGCCGACATGCTTGAGACGATGCATGGGGCTCGTGGCGTCGGTCTTGCGGCCCAGCAAGTGGGCGCCGCGCTTCAACTCACCGTGCTCGATGTTTCGGAGGTCGAAGATCGCCCGAGCTGGATGAGATTGAATGGGGTTGAGGTCGATCCGGCGAGCGCCATGCCGCTGATCCTGATCAACCCGAAACTCCAACTGGATGAAGAAATCGATCTCGGCAATGAAGGTTGTCTGAGTTTTCCCGACATTACGGCAGACATCGACCGGGCGGTCTCCGTGCGCGTGGAAGCGCAAACGCTCGAAGGGGAAACGGTCATCATTGAGGCGGCGGGCCTGCTCGCGCGCGCTTTGCAGCATGAGGTCGATCACTTAAACGGCATTCTTTTTATCGACCGGATGAGCTCGGTCGCAAAAGCGAGCCTGTCCAGCCGGCTCAAGCGGTTGCAGAAGGAAACTCAGCGCAATTTGAGGTAGAGCGTTCGACCTCTTGGCCCAAGCGCCTCAGATCGCCTTGTAGGTGACGGTAATACTGCGGAAAACCATCAGGTCGCGCTGGGCCGAGAAATAAAAGAGCTCGAGCATCGTCCCGTTTACAATCCACTGGTAGCCCACCAGGGTTTGGATCACATCCGAATCAGTGTCGCGCGATCGCGAAACCAATTTCCCAGTGCCGAATTTCGCGTCGAAATAGCGCCTGATTTCGCCCATCCGATCGTTGTAACGCTCGATACTCCAGTCCGGGTATTCGTACTGCAGTTCCACTTCGACGAGAAAACCTTCCTTGAAGGTAAAGAGCGTCCGCTTCAGACCGGGCTGGACGAGTCCTTCGACGGTCCATACGTTGCGCTTTTCCTTTCGCTCCTTGGTAATGATCTTGGACTTTGCTCCCACCAGGACTTGCTCGACCTTCGTCATCGAATCATTCCA
Source organism: Verrucomicrobiota bacterium (assembly GCA_003218305.1). Lineage (GTDB taxonomy): Bacteria > Verrucomicrobiota > Verrucomicrobiia > Chthoniobacterales > UBA10450 > AV80. The sequence goes on along the minus strand of QHMY01000044.1, from coordinate 11,608 downwards.
GTGAAATCCGAAGGGCGGCGGAATGTCGTCCACGGCCGGCGCGGAAACAGCGAACGCGACCAGAAAAAATGTAGACAGAGCACCACGAAAAAAACGCGCTTGGGGCGGTCGACTCTTAATTACGCGGTACGAATGGGCAGGCATTTTCAGGGAACGCGACATGGCGACGCGGGCGAATTGCGGCAGCAACGTTGCCGTGCCCGGGGGTTGGGTCAACTTCGCCTGCAGGCATCCGCGCGTACGTTCGTCGCAACGCTTCACCGGATTTTTCGTCAAGATTTTTTTGATCAGCAAACAAAAATAAAGTTCAGGTTTTTGCTTGTCGCATCTCGGTACGGTTTCTAATCTCAAGCCGCTGGCAGGGAGAGACCAAACCCGGTGTTAATAAGGTGTGAACAGTTTAGAGCAATTTACCAAAAGTTAGAATGAATATAACACCCGCCCGAGCAACCAAGCCAGCCGAGGAAAGTGTGTTTGCCTCCCGGCCTGCTCCATCCACGGTCGCTGCCCGAGTCATTTTTCCCTCGTATTTCCTTGGTGCGATCCAGTTTTCCCGAGAGAATTTACTTCGGGAGTTGTCAGGGGACGACGCTGCCGAATTCCATTCTACCTCGCAAATTTTGCCTCCGCCTGTCGCGCGGCGGGTTGTTTAACGCTGTTAACAAGTCCGGTATGGAAGAGAAACACGCTCAGCTATGGCAGAAATTGTCGGCAGCGCTCAAGCCGCAGGTTAGCCCCGATACTTTCAAGCGTTGGTTTTCCGCGGTTAAGCTCGTCCAGGCGACGGACGAAGCGTTTACCTTTCGCGTTCCGAACAACATTTACCAATTCTGGATCGAGAGTAATCACATGACGGCGTTGCAGGCGGCGATCGTCACGGCTTTTGGCGCCCCGCGGAAAGTGAAGTTTTCTTCGGCCTCGGAGGGAACGGAAGCGGAGAATCTCCCGGAGATTCCCGGGAAAGAATTTGCGCGGGAAAATTCCCGGGAAGCCAAACAATCCAGCAACGCTCTGGGACTTAATCCGAGGAACACTTTCGAATCGTTTGTTATCGGCCCGAACAATGAGATCGCGCACGCGGCGAGCCTCGCGGTCGCGAAATCGCCGGCGCGAACCTACAATCCGCTTTTCATCTACGGGGGCGTGGGCCTGGGCAAAACGCATTTGATGCAGGCGATCGGTCAACACGTCGGGATGCACAAAAAGAACGCGAAGGTCATGTACCTTTCGAGCGAACTTTTCATCAACGAATTCATCGACGCGATTCAGCACAACAATCTGGTGAAATTTCGGAAACGGTATCGCCAGGCGGACTTGCTCCTGATCGACGACATCCAGTTTCTCGGAGGCAAGGAGCGGTCCCAGGAGGAATTTTTCCACACCTTCAACACGCTCTTTGACGGCCATAAGCAGATCGTGCTCTCGAGCGATCGCCCACCTTCGGAAATCGCGAACCTCGAGCATCGGCTGGTCTCCCGTTTTGAATGGGGTCTCACCGCCGAGCTGCAGCCGCCCGACGTGGAAACACGAATGGCGATCCTGCGCAAGAAAGCGCACACCCTCGGGATCAAGTTACGCGACGAAACCTTCGACTTCCTGGCGACTCGCATTCGCACGAACGTCCGCCGGCTGGAAGGAGCGCTCATGCGCGTTGCTTCGTTTGCGTCCCTCAGCGGCAAGGAGCTGACCAACGACGTGGTCGAGCACCTGCTGAAGGATATTTTGCAGGAAGAGGCCCGGCACGCCGTCACGATCGAGCAAATCCAGCGGCGGGTGGCGGAACATTACGATGTGCGCCTCGCGGACATGACAAGCAAGCGCCGCCCGGCCAACATTGCTTTCCCGCGGCAAATCGCGATGTATCTGGCGCGGGAATTGACCAAGGCATCCTTGAACGAAATTGGGGATGCCTTTGGCGGCCGCGATCACGGCACCGTGCTGCACGCGTGCAAACTGGTGAAGCGGCGAATGCAGGAACAGGACAACATTCGGCAGACCATCTCGTTCATCGATAGCGCGCTGCAACGTTGAGGAATGGCGGGCCACCGGTGAGATTGCGGTTGCCGAACAAAAACGTAAGCCTTACATCTTAGCTTTCCGTACCTGCATGAAATTCAACGTCACGAAGGAAAAGTTGCTCGAGGGTCTGCAACAGGTTCAAAACGTCGTCAGTACTCGCACGACGCTCCCCATTCTTTCCAACGTCTTGTTGCAGGCCAAGGGCAATGACGTCCATCTGACGACGACCGACCTGGATGTCGGCGTTCGCGGAAGCTTCGAGGCAAACGTCGAAAAGGAAGGTGCGACGACTCTGCCGGCCCGCCGCCTTTTCACCATCATTCGCGAACTTCCCTCGAGCGAAGTTCAGGTCGAGGTCGATGGAAAGAACGCGGCTTCCATTCGAAGCGGCCAGAGTTTTTTCAAAATACTCGGCCTGCCGGAGGAAGAGTTTCCGCCCCTGCCGAAGTTTGACAGCGCGAAAGTCATCACCATTCGCCAGAAAGATTTGCGCGACGGATTGCGCAAGACGTCCTACGCGATCTCGACCGACGAGACACGTTACGTGCTGAACGGCCTCCTTTTCAGCCTGAAGGAGAACAAGCTCACCCTCGTGGCGACGGACGGGCGCCGCCTGGCCATGGTGGACATCGAACTGGAATTTCCGCGCAGCCACGAGACCGATATCATCGTCCCGACCAAGGCGGTCACCGAATTGCAACGGCTCCTGACCGATGATGGCGAGGTCAAGGTCAGCGTTGGCAGCGGTCAGATTGCGTTCGACTTGAACAACACGCTCCTGGTTTCAAAATTGATCGAAGGCAACTATCCGAATTATAAGCAGGTAATTCCTTCCGAGACGAAGGAGCGCGTCACTCTGGAGCGCGAGACTTTCCTGAACTCGCTTCGGCGGGTTTCCCTGCTTGCGAGCGACAAATCGAACTCGATCAAACTAAATTTCAGCAAGAACAACATCGATATCACCGCCAATACGCCTGAAGTGGGCGAGGCGAAGGAATCGCTGCCGGTCGTTTACAAGGGCCGGGATTTTTCCATCGCCTTCAATCCCGAGTTCTTCATGGCGCCGTTGCGGGCGCTGACGGAGGACGAAGTCTTTCTCGATTTGATCGATGAAATGAGCCCCGGCGTGCTGAAGATTCAGACTCCGTTCCTCTACGTGCTGATGCCGATGCGCATCAGCGCATAAGGGGCGCTTTCTTCTTAAGCTTGTCATCCCGAGTCGCCCAGACGACGAGGGACCCCGCAACTGCCAATGTTCGCCTTCAACAAAAAGGGTGACGGTATATGTATTAGAGGGTCGGCGCTCCTCCCAGGTCGCGATCCCGGTCTGTGCGGCTCGGGATGACAACTCAGGCGACCGCCGCGATTACCCTATCGACAGCCAGCAAACCCAAATCACCGTCCGGCGCTCGCAGCACCGTCACATTTTCATTAGCGGGTGCCCAGACTGCAGGATCAGTTGGACCATAGAGGAGAACAGAGCGCGCGCCCACCGCCGCAGCGATATGGGAAATTCCGCTGTCGTGCCCGACGAAAACCGAGCCTTCAAACAAAGCCGCCAGGTGCGGCAGTGCGAGGCTCCAGGCGAGTCGAACCGGCTTGTCCTTCCAGGCCATCCCCAACACCCGCAAACGCTCCGCATCTGCTTCGCCTCCCACGACAAGGATCTTGTTGCCCTTTGAGAAAAGATGTTGGCCAAGCTCCGTCCATCGCTCAATCGGCCAATTCTTCTTCTCGCTTCCACTGCCTGGATGAAGCGCGATGACGGAAGTGCCGGCATCACCCAGAAAATTTCGGGCGAACTCACGATCTTCCTCGGCCGGATAAATTACCGCCGCGCGACTTTCCAACGACAGACCAAGCTGTTCCAGAGGTTGGGCCAGTTGAAGCGCTGCATGTTTTCCCTGGTCGACTGGCTTTGAGGGACCTGTAATAAACATCCCGATCCCACAGCATTTCAGGTTTTCCTGAAAAATCCCGTCGGGATCAAAGAGATAGCTCACGATCAAATCGAAGCTGGCAAAGTACGTGGCCCACTCCGCGGAAAGCATCGCACCTCTGGCGAAGAAAGGAGCGAGCGATCCGGATTCGATCGAGCGGGTCGCGTGGGCGTAAAATCGCCGTTCGGCCAGCGCGGCAATGGAGCAATGACCGAGAATCTCGAGGCGCGCCTGCGGAAACGCGTCGCGGAGGAGCTTGATTGCCGGCAGAGTGAGAACGAAATCGCCAATCGCGCCGCCGCGGATGACCAGAATCTGCTTCAATACCGCATGAAGGCACACGCCAGAATCGCGGCTCCGTAAAGCAACACGAGCACGTGCGTCAATCGCCAGCGCCACGGCCGGCGAGCGCTCCAATTGATCTGGTCGCGGAGAAGATACGGCATCGTGACCCAGAACAGACCAGCAACGATCAAGAGATAGGCAAACACCGTCACGAGAAGTCGGCTCGATTCCATGCGAAAAAAGGCAGCGTCGAGGAGCGGTTCAGCGCCGAGAAGGAAAAGAATGCCGAGCGCGCGAACGGCCAGGAATTCATCGACGAACCTCAAGACCAGGAAGAAACCAATCGGCAGAGCGATGAGCAGCGGTCGGCGAAAACTGGAAAACTCCCCCATTTCCATCGTGGCAAGCAGCCAGAGGGTCCAAAACAAATCCACCGTCAAAAGAGTGAAACCAGCCACGCGAGATCGGGGCAATCGCTGGGCAAACCCGCGGGCGAACTCAGGCATGATCAGCCCCGGGAGGCCAACCAGCACAAGGAACAGGCCAGCGATCAATCCAGCCGTTTGGAGAGACAAATGATAAATCATGCGTAGGTCGGAGAGGAGGTTTGCACGACCGGCGTTCCATACAAGCTGAATCCGTTCGCCTGCTCGACGTTGATTTCGAAAATCTCGCCGATGTGTTCCTGGTTCCCTTCAAAGACGACAATCTTGTTCGTGCGGGTGCGGCCCATCAGCCGCGCCGCATTCGTCCGGCTCGGTCCTTCACAAAGAATCTCGACTCGACGCCCAACCAAACGCTCATTGGCGCGGTGCGCGGACGCGTCGACCACGCTCAACAGGTCCTGATTTCGCTGCTCCTTCACCCGCTCATCAACCGGCCCGGCCATGGTCGCCGCGGGCGTATCGCGCCGGGGCGAGTAACGAAAGATGAATGCATTATCAAACTGTATCTCCTCCACCAGATCGCGAGTCTGCCGATAATCGCCTTCGTCCTCACCCGGAAAACCGACAATCACATCGGTCGTGAGGGCAATGCCCGGGCGCGCCCCGCGAATGCGCTCGACCAGATTCCGATATTTCCCGGCGGTGTAAGGACGATGCATGGCCTTAAGAATGCGGTCCGATCCCGATTGGAGAGGAAGATGAACGTGTTCGGCCAACTTCGGGAGCTCGGCCAGCGCCTGGATAAGGTCATCGCGAAATCCAATCGGATGCGGCGAGGTAAATCGGAGCCGTTCCAGACCGTCGATTTCGTGAACCGCCTCCAGCAATTGAACGAACGGGCTCCTGCCATTCGCCTTCGCCATCTCGTGCCGCCCGAACAGGTTCACGATTTGACCGAGCAGGGTGATTTCCTTGACCCCTCGCGCCACCAGTTCACCAGCCTCGCGCACGATTTCTTCAATCGAGCGGCTTCGTTCCGCGCCGCGCGTCTGCGGCACTATGCAAAAGGTGCAATGCATGTTGCAGCCTTGCATGATGGAGACAAAGGCGGTCGCCTGTTGTCGCTTCACTTCATGATCGCGAATGGTTTCCTCCGAGCCGGTTTCTTCGCCGATATCGCAGATGGAGAAACGAGGATCATCCATCCTGCGCGCTAGCTTTTTCTCCCGCAACTCCTCGACGTAATCCGCGACGCGATGGAATTTTTGCGTGCCGACAACCAGATCCACGTGAGGGAGGCCCGCCAAAAGCGCGTTCCCCCGCGCCTGGGCCATGCATCCGAGAAAGCCAAAAACAACCTCGGGCCGGCGCTTTGCGATCTGGCCAAGCATCCCCATTTTTCCGATCGCCTTTTGCTCGGCCATGTCGCGAACGCTGCAGGTGTTGAGCAGGACGACATCCGCCTCGGATTCATGCGCCGCGCGTTCATAACCGCGCGCGAGAAGCGAATGCGCAACCTGTTCGGAGTCACGTTCATTCATCTGGCAGCCGTAGGTTTTGATGAAGAATTTCGGCATGGCGGACGGGAAAATGGCACAACACGGCGAGACGCGCCATGTTCGCCCGATTGAAGCAATAACGCCACGGAATCCCTGGACTGCGGTCCGGGAGGGCAGAAACCGAGCAACCTTGCGACTTGCTTTGGACGGGTCGTCAGCTAAAAAGCTTGCGCCTCACTTTCCTTGGAAATGAATCGAGACACCCCGGCCATTGGCATTATCGGCGGAAGCGGCCTCTATCAGATGGAGGGCGTGGAAAACCCTTCCGAGCAGCGTGTCGAAACGCCCTTCGGCGAACCTTCCGACGCCCTGATCGGCGGGCAGATGCAGGGACGGCAGGTTTACTTTCTGCCGCGGCACGGCCGTGGCCATCGCATCCTCCCGCACGAGCTGAATCATCGAGCCAATATTTACGCGCTGCGTTCGCTGAACGTTCGCTGGATTATCTGCGTGACCGCAGTCGGCAGCCTTCAGGAACAATATGCGCCGCGCGATCTGCTCTTGCCGTCACAATTTTTTGACCGGACGAGCCAGCGCACCGCGCACACCTTTTTTGGAGAAGGCATCGCCGCGCACATTGCTTTTGCGGAGCCGATCTCGACCAATCTGCGAAACCTCCTGGCGGAAGCTGCGCGCAAGCTGGACCTCAAAGTGCACAACGGCGGCACCTACGTGAACATGGATGGCCCGGCTTTCTCGACGCGGGCGGAATCGGAGTCGAACCGCCGCCAGGGCTTCGACGTGATTGGCATGACCAACCTGCCCGAGGCGAAGCTGGCCCGGGAAGCCGAGATCGCTCTCGCCACTCTGGCGATGATCACTGATTACGATTGTTGGAAGGTCGAAGAAGAGCCGGTCACGGCACAGACGATTTTCGCGCATTTGACGGCAAACGCGGAGACTGCGAAAAAAGTCCTCGCGGAAGTCATCCCCCAAATTCCCGCCGAACCCGACTGGCCCGAACATCGGGCCCTGGATTCGGCTCTGGTGACCGATCGCAAGCTCTGGCCGGCCGCCACCCAGAGGAAATTGGGGCCGATTTTGGGCCGTTTTACCTAGGGAAGAGCCGGGTGAAGGGGCCTCTCTCAAAAATGAGTCGCGGTTCGCAAAAAACCTTCTTGCCAAATCGGAATAAACTATGGTAATTATAAAGACCGTCGGGGGAAACCCGACTTAACGCTTCCACGGAGTCCTAAAAAAATGATGATTAAAATTGCCGCTTGCCTGCTAACCCTCGGCTTCTTTGCCGCCTGCCAATCGACACACACCTCGGCCAAACGCGAGACGCTTCGCGAGCAGCAAGCTCGCTACGTCACTGCCGAAACTAACCCGAACGGGCCCGCCCCCGTTGCCGAAGGACCAGAAGACGTGCCGCCAAACCAATCGAGCGACCCCGACCAAAATCCGGCTCTTGTTCCTACGCCTCTGATGCGGACCAGCGCGATGGGCGGCCTGTAATCGGCGTTCGGGTTTCCGAAGTCCAAAATCGAGCCGAGCCCTTTGGCTACGGCCATCTCCGGTGGCCTCAAGAGGGCCTGTCGTAGAGCCTGGAAGAGATCGCCCTGAGCCGACCCGCGGTCACTACATCCAAAGGCCCCACGAAAGCAGAGCGGAGGCGTCATTCCAGACTCCGGCTTTGCTGTCACCGAGCACGACCACAATAATGTCCCGGCCCGGCCGGGCGCCGCTTGCGATCAGACAATGGCCGGCGGCCTCGGTGTAACCGGTCTTCATCCCGTTGCAATACGGCAGCCGTCTCAGGACTTTATTGGTGTTTTCGAGCTCGCGCGTCCGGCCATTCGAATAGCGAAAGACCAGCTGCGGCAGGCAAACAATGGAACGAATAGTGGAATTCGCGTAGGCCGCCTTGGCGATCATGGAGAGATCGCGCGCGGTTGAATACTGGCCAGGTATGGGAAGGCCGTTCGGATTTCGGAAATGCGAGTTGGTCGCCCCCAGCTGGCGCGCCTTTTCGTTCATCAGCTCGGCAAATGCTTCGACGCTTCCGGCCGAGTCTCGCGCGAGACATCGGGCGACGTCATTCGGACTCTTCACCAGGAGGGCGCGAAGCAAATCGATTCGCTGATAAGTCTCGCCCGCTTTGATGTTCAACTTGACCGGCTCGGCCATAGTATCGACCGGCTCGACCGTAACCTGATGGTCCAGAAATCCGCGTTCCGCGACGATTAGGGCGGTCAGGAGTTTCTGCGTGCTGGCCGCAGCCCGCGGCGCATCCGCATTTTTCTCGTAGTAGATTTCGCCGGATCTCGCGTCGATCACCATGACGGAAGCGGCTTTCGTGGTGGGAGCGATCTTCGAGACGGTTCCCGGCTCTGGGATGACTGGTTGGGCCTTCGGGACAGCTGCCGGAGTCTCGGGCTGCCCCATGGGCCGGACCGGCTTGAACTGCTGTTTCGGTTTGGCGGCGACACAGAAGAGTCCGCACAGAATCGCGCAAAAAAATATGGTCCATTCACGAGAGCGTCTCATCGGTGGCAATTTATGGAGAGAGTTTCCCGGCGCGCAAGAGACAGAATCAACCGGTGGCACGGTCCCGTTGAATCAGTTCGATCTCATAACCTTCGGGCGCGTCGATGAAGGCGATTGCGCCATTTTTGCCATTGGGGTGCGGACCGTCGGAGAGCGGGTAGCCTTTCCTGGCGGACTCACGGGCGAATTGCTCGATGTCGTCGACTTCGAAAGCCAGGTGGGTCAGATCCGGACCGACCACTACGGGACCGCTGTCATCGAACTTGCAGATTTCAATTTCCTCTTCGCTCCCCGGCGCCTTGAAGAAAACCAATTGCGAACCTCGACCGGAGGTGTGCCGTCGCGTTTCCTGCAAACCGAGAACGTCGCGGTAGAAAGAAACGGTCTTTTCCAGATCGGTCACCCGATATCGAGTGTGGAGAAGCTTTTTGACCATCGCCCCACTAATTGCGCGTGCTCGCCGGCAATTTCAAATGCAAATCCCCGGCTCGGGATGACTAGTGTTTGCGCACCGAATGTGATTCCTTAGGCGAATGAAGCTCGTCATCGCGGCCACCGGCGCCAGTGGCACGATCTACCTGCAGCGCCTCCTCGCGCAGATTGATTGCGCCGCGAACGAGGTCCATCTCGTCTTGAGCGGTCACGCGAAACAGGTCGCTGCGCAGGAGGTCGAGAAGTTGGTCGTGCCTTCCGGCGTCGTGGAACACGGTGAGAATGATCTCAACGTTCCCTTCGTCAGCGGCTCTGCGCGCTTCGATGCCATGGTCATCGTGCCCTGCTCGATGGCTACGCTGGGCCGGATCGCTTCGGGTTGCAGCGACACTGCGCTCCTGCGCGCGGCAGACGTTTTCCTGAAGGAGCGGCGCAAGCTAATCCTGGTGCCTCGCGAAACTCCGTGGAGCCTCATTCACGCGCGCAACGTGGTGACCCTCCTGGAAGCGGGCGCAGTCGTTCTGCCCGCGATCCCCTCCTTTTACAGCCGGCCTGGGACGGTGGAGGCCGTGGCCGACACGGTAGTCTGGCGTATCCTGGATCAACTGGGCCTCCCCAATCCCTCGGCCTACCGCTGGCGCGACGACACCACCAAGACCCCGCGCCCGTGAAGTTGGATAGCTGGCGGGCCCGCGCATTGATCGAGGTTGGCTACGCCTTATACCTCCTCTGGGCACGAACCCTTCGGCTGCAGGTGGACGATCCGGAAAACGTGGTGGGCTTCGTTCGGGAGCGGCCGGTTATCTTCGCGATCTGGCACAACCGCCTCCTGATGCTGCCACGCGTTTTTGATCCCTGCTTTCCCAGCCGGCAAAGCCTGGGATTGATCAGTGCCAGCCGTGACGGGGATCTCGTCGCCACTCTGATCGAGCGTTCCGGCTACGGTACGGTTCGCGGATCGAGCTCACGCAAAGGCGTAATTGCCCTGCGCCAACTGGTCGACTCTCTCGCGGCTGGGATGAACGTCTTGATCACGCCGGATGGTCCTCGAGGTCCGGTTTATGAAACCAGCCCGGGAGTCGTTTTCCTCGCCCAAAAAACCGGCGCACCCGTGGTTCCGATCCATCTGGAGTACTCGCGCTGCTGGCGGCTGAAGAGCTGGGACCGTTTTGTCGTCCCCCACCCCTTTGCCCGCTTGCGAGCTCGTTTCGGCGCACCGCTCCAGATGGCGCCCGCCACGGATGCAAATCAGCTCGAAGCGGAACGCCTTCGGTTACAGGAAGCCATGATGAGCCTGGTGGAACAAAAATGAGTGCGCCGCGTTCCTTTTTTCGTTTGCCCTGTTGAGCGAAGTCGAAACGCCTGCTCCACTCCTAGCCATGCCACAACTCATCGAAGGCCGGAAGATTGCCGAAAAAGTCTACGCCGATCTCCGAACCGAAATCGCGGGAATGAAAGAGCGCGGACTGACCCCGGGCCTCGCCGTGGTTCTCGTCGGAGACAACCCGGCCTCGCGTGCGTATGTCCGCTCCAAGGACAAGATGTGCCGCGATCTCGGGCTGCACTCGGTGAAACTCGAACTGCCTACCGAAACCACCCAGTCCGAACTGCTGGCGCGCGTGGAAGAATTGAATCGCGATCCCGCCATTCACGGAATTCTTGTTCAGTCGCCTCCTCCGAAACAGATCGATGAAGCGGCCATCGTGCGAGCGCTCGATCCGGCGAAGGATGTCGATGGCTTTCACCCCGCGAATGTCGCCAAACTGGCGCTCGGCGATGAAAGCGGTTTTGTGCCCTGCACGCCGCTCGGTTGCCAGCGCTTGCTCATCGAAAGCGGAATCGAAATCTCCGGCGCCCACGTCGTTGTCCTCGGCCGAAGCATGATCGTGGGAAAACCGCTGGCGCTTTTGTTGATGCGAAAGGGCCGCGGGGGTGACGCGACGGTGACTGTTGCCCACTCGCGCAGCCGGCAACTGGCTGAAATCACTCGCTCGGCCGACATCCTGATCGCGGCCATTGGGCAGCCGGAGTTTGTCCGCGCGGAGCACGTACGCGAAGGCGCTGTCGTCATCGATGTTGGAATCAATCGCGTAGACGACGCGACGACGGAGCGCGGCTACCGGCTGGTTGGAGATGTGGCGTTCAGTGAAGTCTCGCCCAAAGCTTCAGCTATTACGCCTGTACCGGGAGGCGTCGGTCCGATGACGATTGCAATGCTGATGGCGAATACGGTGAAGGCCTGTCGTCAGATTTGACGGTCCTGTCTTGCGCACCCAAGGAAAGGGCTTTCCAAACCGCCTTCTGTTTTTCGGTTCGGCGGTTTGTAAACCGCCGCTCCTTGACGCTTGCCGTGCGAACCAGCTGAATCAACGCACGATCTTCGAGGTCAGAAGCCGAAGGAGCGCCGGTTGAAACCGCGCCACTTCCAAAAACGTCGAAGCGACCCGCGGAGATAATACAGCGGCGCGCGCCAGGCTATTGATCCAAAGCCGGCCCC